>DATFDN010000025.1:0-2087 GCA_035252035.1 Acetobacteraceae bacterium
CGTGTTGGTGCCGCTGTTGGCGAGCCCCAGTACCTTCGCTCCGCTGGCTTGCGCGCGCTGTATGTAGGAGGAGAAGTCCGTGGTCTCGGGAAACGGTGTGTAGACGGTGCCCAGCACCTTGCCGCCCGCCCCGGTCACGAAGGCCGAGGTGTCGCGCGCCAGCGCCCGGCCGAACGCGTAGTCGGCGGCGATGAAGAACCACGTGTCGCCACCCGACGCAACCAATGCGCCGCCGGTGCTGTGGCCCAGCGCCCAGGTGTCGTAGGTCCAATGCACATGGTTGGGGCCGCACGCCGTGCCGGTGAGGTCGGAGCTGGCGGGCGCGGTGAACAGGGCGACCTTGTTCTTTTCCCGCACCAGATTCGCGATGGCCAGCGCGGCGGCGGAGTTGTTGACGTTGGAGATCACGTCCACGCCCTGCTGGTCGATCCAGCCCCGCGCGATGGCGGTCGCGATGTCGGGCTTGCTCTGGTAATCGGCGGCGAGAACCTCCACCCGCATGTCGGGGTGCGTCGCCATGAAATCCTCGGCGGCCATGTGCGTGCCCGTCACCGATCCCTTGCCGGTGCCGGCGGAGTTCGGGCCGTTCAGGTCGGTCAGCACGCCGATCCGCACCGCGCGCGCCTCCGCGCGAGCGCAATGGGTTCCCATGGGTGCGACAGCCAGGCCCGCGCCACCAAGCGCCGCCCCCAGCGCCGCGCGGCGCGTAATCGGTGTGCTCATGATCGCGTCCCTCTCATGCTGACGACCGACAGTCTAGGCCCTGCCCCTGGCACCGCGTAGAGTGGCCCCATGCACATCGCCACCAGTCCCGCCTTCAAGGAAAATGCCCGCCGTGCCATCGCCGATCCCGCCTTGCAGAAGGCGCTGGCGCGCAGCGGCCCGGAATTCATCGCCCGCCGCGCCCGCGCGATCGCCGCTCTGCCGGAGTTCGAGCGGCTGCGCGAAATCGGGCGCGACATCAAAAACCACACGCTCGCGCATCTCGACTTCTACCTAGAGGAGTACGAGGCCAAGGTCCGCGCCAGCGGCAGTACGGTCCATTGGTGCGCCACCGCCGCGGACGCGTGCGCCGCCATCCTCGATATTTGCCAGACGGCCGGGGCGCGGACCGTCACCAAGGGCAAGTCGATGATCAGCGAGGAGATCGGCCTCAACGACCATCTGGAGCGGCACGGCATCCAGCCCTTCGAGACCGACCTCGGCGAGTACATCCTCCAGCTCCGCCGCGAGATCCCAAGCCACATCATCGCGCCCGCCTTCCACCTCAACCGCGAGGACTGGGAGGCGCAGTTCCGCGCCTCCCACACCGAGCTGCCCGCCGGACGCGTGTTCAACGAGCGCCGCGACATCCTGACCGAGGCACGGGCACGCTTGCGCGAACGGTTCCTCGCGGCCGATGTCGGCATCACCGGGGCGAATTTCCTGATCGCGGAGACCGGCAGCAGCGTAATCGTGACCAACGAGGGCAACGGCGACCTGACCCAGACCCTGCCGCGCGTGCATATCGTGCTCGCCAGCATCGAGAAGGTCGTGCCGACGATCGAGGATTGCGTGAGCCTGCTGCGCCTGCTCGCCCGCTCGGCGACGGGGCAGGAATTCTCGGTCTATACCACCTTCTCCATCGGCGCGCGCCAACCCGGCGACCTCGACGGGCCAGAGGAGTACCACGTCGTCCTGGTCGATAACGGCCGCTCGGCCATGATCGGCACCGAGTTCCAGGACATGCTGCGCTGCATCCGCTGCGCCGCCTGCATGAATCACTGCCCGGTTTACGGCGCGGTGGGCGGGCACGCCTATGGCTGGGTCTATCCCGGCCCGATGGGCAGCGTGCTGACTCCGGCGCTGATCGGCGTCGATCAGGCGGGGCTGCTCCCCAACGCCTCCACGTTCTGCGGCAAGTGCGAGAGCGTGTGCCCGGTGAAGATCCCCCTTCCCGGCCTGATGCGCCACTGGCGGGAGCGGGAATTCGAACGCCACATGACGCCCCGCGCGCAGCGCCAGAACCTCGCCGCCTGGGCCTGGGCGGCCCGCCGACCGGCGCTGTACCGCGCGCTGACCCGCGCCGCCGTCGCCGGGCTCGGGCT
>DATFDN010000026.1:0-4132 GCA_035252035.1 Acetobacteraceae bacterium
TCCTGGGTGGCGAAGGCGTGCGGGAAGGGGCCGGCGAGCAGGCGGTTGATCGGGGCGAGCACCGCGTCCCCGTCAGGAACGGGAAGCTCGCCGCCGGGCATGAAGGTGGGCTGAACGTCCACCACGCCGAGTATGTCGGTCGATTGATCGATGCGCATGGGGCGCGGCTCGGTCAGAGCCCGTCAGCCGCCCCCGCCTCCTCCGCCTGCCTTGCCTCCATGAAGGCGCGCAGAACGGCGTTGATGCGGGTCAGGTAGTCGGGGCCGCGGGCGCGGAACCAATCCAGCACGTCGGCATCCAGAGGAATCCGCACGTCCTTCCTGCCAGGAATACCAACCTCGATCGTGCTTTCCCAGCCGTCGGGCAGGGGGCCGTCCGCCTCGTCGGCGAGACGTTCGACCTCTTCCTGCGACATGGCGTGGACGCGCGCCCAGTCGGTCCCGTCGCCGCCTTCGGCGAGCATACGGCTGATTTCCTCAGCCGAAGCGCGCACGATATTGCCTTTTCTCTTCATGGCCTCCTCGCGTCCGGCTCCCGTACACCTCTCCCGCTCGCGGGAGAGGTCGCCGCGCGCTTGCGCGGCGGGTGAGGGTGACGCGGGCAAGTCCCTCACCCGGCTCGCTCCGCTCGCCGACCTCTCCCGTAAACGGGAGAGGTGAAGCGGCAACTCGCCGGAGATCACTGTCCCTCTCTGGTCCGGTCAATCGTTCCGCAGATGTGAGACCGCCATAGCCTCACAAGGAGAGCGGGAGCTACTCCGCGACCTCCTGCTCGATCGCCGACCCGTCCCCGCCGTCCTCGTCCGGCTTCGGGAGGGCGGGCAGCGCGGCCTCGATGATCTCGAAGTCGAGCTTCCCCTCCTTCAGCGTCACCTTCACCGAGCCGCCGCGCACCAGGCGGCCGAACAGCAACTCCTCGGCCAGCGGCTTCTTCACATGCTCCTGGATCACCCGCGCCAAGGGCCGCGCGCCATAGAGCGGATCGTAGCCGCGCTCGGCGAGCCACTCCTTGGCGGCCGAAGAGAGCTCGATCGTCACGTTGCGGTCGGCGAGTTGGGCCTCAAGCTGCATCACGAACTTCTCGACCACGCGGCCCACCACCTCCGGCGTCAGGCCGGCGAAGGCGACGATCGCATCCAGCCGGTTGCGGAACTCGGGGGTGAACAGGCGCTTGACCGCCTCCTCGTCCTCGCCCGCGCGGGTCTCGCGGCCGAAGCCGATGGAGGCGCGGGCGAGGTCGGCGGCGCCCGCGTTCGTGGTCATGATGAGAATGACGTTGCGGAAATCAACTGTCTTGCCGTTGTGATCGGTCAGCTTCCCGTGGTCCATCACTTGGAGCAGGATGTTGAACAGGTCGGGGTGCGCCTTCTCGATCTCGTCCAGCAGCAGCACGGCGTGCGGGTGCTGGTCGATCGCGTCGGTGAGCAGGCCCCCCTGGTCGAAGCCCACATAGCCCGGCGGGGCGCCGATCAGGCGGGAGACGCTGTGCCGCTCCATGTACTCCGACATGTCGAAGCGGATCAGCTCGATCCCCATGACGGAGGCGAGCTGGCGGGCCACCTCGGTCTTGCCGACGCCGGTGGGGCCGGAGAACAGGTAGTTGCCGATCGGCTTCTCCGGGTCGCGCAGCCCGGCGCGGGAGAGCTTGATCGCGGCCGCCAGCGCCTCCACCGCCTTGTCCTGGCCGAACACCATCGCCTTGATGTCGCGCTCCAGGTTGCGCAGCGTCTCCTTGTCGTCGGCGGAGACGGACTTGGGGGGGATGCGCGCGATCTTGGCGACGATCTCCTCCACGTCCTTGAGGGTGACGGTCTTGCGGCGCTTGTTCTCGGGCAGCAACATCCGCGAGGCGCCCACCTCGTCGATCACGTCGATCGCCTTGTCGGGCAGCTTGCGGTCGTTGATGTACTTGGCCGAGAGATCGACGGCGGCGCGCAGCGCCTCGTCGGTGTAGCGCACCTTGTGGTGCTTCTCGTAATTGGCCTTCAGGCCGCGCAGGATCTTGACGCTGTCCTCAAGCGAGGGCTCGTTCACGTCGATCTTCTGGAACCGGCGAACCAGCGCGCGGTCCTTCTCGAAGTAGTTGCGGAACTCCTTGTAGGTGGTCGAGCCGATGCAGCGCAACGTGCCGGAGGCGAGCGCCGGCTTGAGCAGGTTGGAGGCGTCCATCGCACCCCCGGACGTGGCGCCCGCGCCGATCACGGTGTGGATCTCGTCGATGAACAGTATGGCGCCGGGATGGTTCTCCAGCTCGGAGACCACGGCCTTGAGGCGCTCCTCGAAGTCGCCCCGGTAGCGGGTGCCGGCCAGCAGCGCGCCCATGTCGAGGGCGAAGATGGTGGACTTGGCCAGCACCTCGGGAACGTCGCCCTCGACGATGCGCTTGGCCAGGCCCTCGGCGATGGCGGTCTTGCCGACGCCGGGATCGCCCACGTAGAGCGGGTTGTTCTTGGTGCGCCGGCAGAGGATCTGGATGGTGCGCTCGATCTCCTGGTCGCGCCCGATCAGGGGATCGATCTTGCCGGCCATGGCCTTCTTGTTGAGGTTGATGCAGTAGTTGGAGAGCGCGTCCTGGTTCCGCCGGCCGGGCTTGTCCTCGCGCTCCTGCTCGTGGTGCCCCTCGTTGGGGTTGGCCCCCTGGACCGGGCGCTGCGCGGAGCGGCCGGGCGCCTTGGCGATGCCGTGGCTGATGAAGTTCACCGCGTCGAGCCGGGTCATGTCCTGGAGCTGCAGGAAATAAACGGCGTGCGACTCGCGCTCCGAGAACAGGGCGACGAGGACGTTGGCGCCCGTGACCTCGTCGCGGCCGGAGGATTGGACATGGATGGCGGCGCGCTGGACGACGCGCTGGAAGCCCGCCGTGGGCTTGGGATCGCCGGCGCGGTCGGTGGCCAGCCCAGCCAAATCCTTGTCGAGAAATTCGCTCAGGTCGGCGCGGAGCTTGTCGAGATCGACCCCGCAGGCGCGCAGCACGGTGGAGGCGTCGGTGTCGTCGGCGAGCCCGAGCAGGAGGTGCTCGAGCGTGGCGTACTCGTGCCGGCGGTCGCTGGCGAGCGACAGGGCGCGGTGCAGCGTCTGTTCGAGGTTGCGTGACAGCATGGGCGACGCTCCTAACGCGCTCGGATAAAGCTGGTAGATGGGGTGAGTTGGGCGATGCGCCGCATCATTCCTTCTCGATCGTGCATTGCAGGGGGTGCTGGTTCTGGCGCGCGAGGTCCATCACCTGGGTGACTTTGGTCTCCGCCACCTCGTAGGTGTAGACCCCGCACACGCCGACGCCGCGGCGATGCACGTGCAGCATGATGCGGGTCGCCTCCTCCCGGTTCTTCTGGAAGAACCGCTCCAGGACATGAACGACGAACTCCATCGGGGTGTAATCGTCGTTCAGCATCAAGACCTTGTACATCGCCGGCTTGCGAGTCTTCGGCCGGGCCTTGACCACCACCCCCGTGCTGGTGCCCTCACCGCTCCCGCGCTTGTCGTTGTCGCTCATTGTCAGCTTCCGCGCCATACGCACCCGTCGCGTCCGGTGTCCATCTGGCCGAGCATATCGGAAGGTCGTGGTCGGATAAAAGAGCAATGCTGGAAGACTTGTTCGCTCCCCCCGCTGGAGACCGCGCATTCCAACGCGCGGCCATGAAAAAAGCCCTGGGCGGAGGCCGCCCAGGGCTCGATCGCGGTCCGGGCCGCCTCTCAGGCGGCGCGGCCGAACTTCTCGACGGCGAGGCTGACGCGGGCCGCGACCGGAGCGATGGCCTGCTCGGTCAGCTTCAGCGAGGCCTCGGTGATCCGGCCCGATTCGGCGAAGGTCTTCTCGATCGTGTTGCGGGCCAGCGCGGCCTGCACCTCGATCGCGTCCCTCACCGACTTCGCGCCGGCGATCGCCTTGAACGCGCTCACCGTGTCGGCGATCTGCCCCTGGGCGGTCGCGGCGACCTGCTTGCCCAGATCCTGGAGCCCGGCGGCCCAAATCTGGCCCGAGCGCACGAACGCGGCGACGTTGCCCTGGCTGAAAGCCAGAATCTCTTCAGCGGTCTTCATTGTCCTCTCCATTCCTTCCTGTATGCGAACCCGTGTTTGCTCGACTCCAGCGGCGGCCTGAGCGCCGCCATCCCTGGCCAGGGAGGCCGTGC
>DATFDN010000027.1:0-5345 GCA_035252035.1 Acetobacteraceae bacterium
CCCCAGTCCGGCACCCACCCGCTCTGTTGCGGACGCACCTATCTTGCCGCCGGCATGGTTGAGCGGGCGCGGGCGGAAGCGCGGCGCACCCTGGCCGCGCTCGCGGGCGGGGCGCCGGTGGTGGGGCTGGAGCCGTCCTGCTTGCTCACCTTGCGCGACGAGTTCCGCGCGCTGCTGCCCGGCGCGGCGGCCGATGCGCTCGCCGGGCGCGCGTTGCTGATCTCCGAGTTCCTGGAGCGCGAGAAGGCCGCGCTGCCGCTCAAGCCGATGCCGGTCTCGGCGCATGTGCATGGGCACTGCCATCAGAAATCGTTCGGCGCCTTCCCGGCCGCCTTGGCCGCTCTGCGGCACGTACCGGAGCTTTCTGTCCAGCCGATCGCCTCCTCGTGCTGCGGGATGGCCGGCCTGTTTGGCTATCAAGCGGAGACTCAGGAGGTTTCGCGCGCGATGGCGGAAGCGGCGCTGGTCCCGGCCGTGCGCGCCGCCGGCGCGGCGGACATCATCGTGGCTGATGGCACCTCTTGCCGTCATCAGATCCGCGATCTCGCGGGACGCGAGGCGGTTCATTCGGTGCGCGTGCTGGAGCGCGCGCTGGCATGACCCCCGGGGATGTGCTGGCGTTCTGGTTCGCCGACGGCCCGGCGCGGTTCCGTGAAATCTGGTTCCGCGCCTCCCCGGAATTCGACGCCGCCTGCGCCGCTCGCTTCGCGGACACACTGCGGCAGGCCCGTTCCGGCGCGCTTGACCATTGGGCAGACACGCCGCCGGGCGCGCTGGCGCTGGTGATCTTGCTCGACCAGCTCTCTCGCAACATCCATCGCGGCACTCCGGACGCCTATGCCGCCGATCCACACGCCCTGATGATCGCGCGCGCCGCGCTGGCGCGCGGCTTCGACGCGCGGCTAGGGCCGGTGGAGCGCGTGTTCCTCTATCTCCCGCTCATGCACTCTGAAAGCCTCGCTGAGCAGGATGAGGCGGTGCGGCTGTTCGAGAGCCTGCGCGGCACCTTCGACGGTGCCGAAGACTCCATCGACGCCGCGCACCGGCATCGAGACGTGATCCGCCGGTTCGGGCGTTTCCCGCACCGCAACGCGATCCTTGGACGCGCGAGCACGCCGGAGGAGCAGGCGTTCATCGCTGAGCCTGAGTCGGCGTTCTGAATACCGCCACCGTCACGCGCAGTGCGTCGGTCCCGATGCTACGCCGCGGAATTGCCGGACGCCTCGGCCAAGCCCTGCTTGGCGCGTTCCGCCGCCAGCTCGACCTGGGCCTCGGCCACCAGGTCGCTCATGCTCTCGCCGATTTCGGCCACCCGCTCCCGGCCTAACTCATAGGCCAGAACCCCTTGCTTGATCGCGGCCTTCGCCGCCGGCCGGCCCCACCGGGCCATGAGCGGCAACCAAAGCGGACGCAGGACCGCGGCTGCGATGCCGACCGCAAGCCCGGTGGCCATCCCGGCCCCGTATCCTCGTGCCACTAGCAGTCTCCCTCAGACGACCGGAATGCCGCGGCCAAGATTACGCGAGACGATTGCCTCAGGCGAGGCCGAGGTGGTTCAAAGGCGCTTGGGCATATCGGCCTGGGAGGCGAAATGCAGGACGGTACCACGGCTCGTTCGCCGGCGCATATCGCACACCGGTTGCCGGGCCGGACACGCCTTCGCATTCCGGCTCATCGCGGCGATCCCGCGTTCTTCGCGCGCTTGGTCGAGCAGGCGAGCGGCCACCCCGCCGTGCGTTCGGCACGCGCGAACCCGGTCACATCCAGCTTGCTGCTGGACCATGAGGGCGATGTCGAGCCGATCGCGGGAGCGCTCGGGCTGAACATCGCGACACCCGCGCCGCCTGTCCCGCGCACTCCCCGGCCGGTCGCGGCGCCCTCTCCCTTCGGTCTGGCAGCGCTCGGTTTCGGTGCGGCCTCCGTCGTGCAGGTCGCGCGCGGTCGTCTCGCCGGCGACTCGGCGGTCGAGAATTTATGGAACGGAGTCACCGCCCTCTGCACCTTGAAGCGGCCCGGCCTGGCTGCCGTGCTCGCCGGCGTGGGCATGGTCCAGCTCATGCGCGGCCGGGTGCTGAACTCCGCCCTCTCACTCGCCTTTTACGCGGCCAGCGCCCGAACCTTGGGGCGAGGCCGATGACCGAACTTGAGGAGAACACGGCGGTGGAAGCCGTGGCCCGCGCGGTGGGACGGCTGTTCACGGTGGTCACGGAGGCGCAAGCACGCGACCTGGCCCGCGCCGTGCTTCGCGACTTGGCCCGCGAGGGGCTGGTGTTGGCGCGTCGGACCAGCCCGCCGGCGCCGTAGGAGGCTTCGCACCCTAGGCAACGGACGGCGGCGACAATGCCTGCCTCAGCACGGCCGCCATGGCCTGCAACGAGACATCCGCGGCGCGGATGATCCGGCCCATGCTGACGAAGCCATGGATTTGGTCGGAGACGTGCAGCAGCTTGACCCGCACGCCCTCTCGCTCCAGGCGCTCGGCGTAGGCGAGGCCCTCATCGCGCAGCGGATCGGCACTGGCGGTCAGCACCAGGGCGGGCGCGGTCCCGGCGAGACTGGCGGCGCGCAGCGGGGAGGCCCGCCAATCCAGCCCGTCCCTCGCTTCCCGAAGGTAGTGGTCGATGAACCACTTCATGGTCGTGCTGGTGAGCGGCACGCCCTCACGCACGGTCCGCGATGAGGCCGTTACCATCATCATGTCCGTTGCCGGATAGATCAGGAGCTGGAACGCCAGCCTCGGCAATTCGCCGTCGCGCGCCATCAGCGCCATCACCGCCGCCAGATTGCCGCCCGCCGAATCGCCGCCCACCGCCACGCGGGCGGGATCGATCCGGAGCCGTTCGGCGTTCCCGACCGTCCAGCGCGTCGCGGCGGCGCTGTCCTGCACGGCGGCCGGGAACTTGTGCTCGGGCGCCATGCGGTAATCGACCGAGACCACCGCGCAGCGCGCCAAATTGGCCAGGCGCCGGCAAATGACGTCGTGCGACTCCAATCCGCCCAGTAGCCAGCCGCCCCCGTGGTAATAGACGAGGGCCGGCAGCACCTCCGCTGCCCCGGCGCCGGCCGGCCGGTAGGACCGCAGCGGAACGTCGCCGAGTGGGCCGGGGGCGCTGAGGTCGCGCGTTTCGGCAACTTCCTCCGGATCGGGCTGGAGCGCGGCGCGGCTGGCCGCGTAGGCGGCGCGCGCCTCATCCGGGGTGAGCTGCTCGAAGGGCGGGCGCCCGGCGGCCCGCATCATCTCCAGCACGATCAGCGTGTCGGGATCGAGCGTCATGGCGTTACGCCATCCACCCCAGGACCGCCTCGGCGACGGCGCGCGGCTGGTCAAGCTCGGCGAGGTGCCCGGCGTCCGCGATGACGCGCAATTCGGTCTTGCCCTTGATAGCGGCGCGGAACCGATCAGCGTAGGCGCGCGGCATGATGCGGTCGCGCTCGCCCCAGATCAGCAGGGTGGGGGCCTGGATCAATGGCAGCCGCTTTTCGAGCTTGGTGTTGCCCAAGGGCCAGAGCAGGCGCGCGGCGGCCTCGTTGGCGCGGGTCTGCTCGATCGGCCACTCGACCGAGTTGGCGCCCTCCGGCGTCGCCTTGAGCGCCTTCCAGGTCTCGGGGTCGGCGCACATCAATCCGGGCACGTCGTCGGCGCGCTGCGCCCATGGGTCGGTGGCCGGCTCCCGCTCCTCGAACAGCCCGAAGGGGGCGATCAGGGCGATCTTGCGCACCCGCCCCGGCCACAACGCCGCGAACTCGGCCACCAGCGAGCCGCCGACCGAACTGCCGACGAGGTCGGCGCCGTCCAGACCGGCCTGTTCAAGGATCAGCCGCGTGGTCAGCACCCAATCCAAGTGCGTGTCGAGCACGGTATGCCCGCGGTCGCCGCCAGGGAAACCCGGCAGCGAGGGCACGATCACGGTGCGCGTCTCGGCCAGGTGGTCGAGGAACGGCACCCAGCGCGGCAGCCCGCCGTACCCGGCCAGGAAACCCAGCTTCGGCCCGCCGCCCTTGCGCCAGATCCGAGTGGGGAAGCCGTTGATCTCGATGCTCAGCGTCTCGGGTTCGCTCACGTATCGCTCCGTCTCTTGGTCGTTTCACCCCTCCCCCAACCTCTCCCGCAAGGGGAGGGGAGCCGTTGCTCTCCCCCTCCCTTGCGGGAGGGGCCGGGGGAGGGGGCCTACTCCGCAGCCAATCTCGGCACGAAGGCGGGTATCTCCGCCCGGCTCTCCGCCGCCATCGGGTGCGGCCACCAGCGGTCCTCCCACTCCGAGAACACGTCCTTGACCTTCGGCATCACTTGGTCGGCGAACAGCTTGGTGTTGTACCGGCAAAGCTCCTTGCCCATGTTGCCGAATTGCAGGAGCATCATCAGATGCCCGACGTTCAGGTTGTGCGCCACCTCGCGCAGCTGCTCCGCCACCTCGTCGGGCGAGCCGATGATGACGTAGCCCCGATCGACGATCGCATCCATCTCGCGCGCGACGGAGGCCATGCGCTCGCCGGTGCCCTTGCCGCGCACGTTGGCGTCCGCCGCCTGGCGGATCTGGCTCTCGATGCCGGCGCGCTGGCTGCCCTCGCTCATGTAGCCCGGCGGCACCGCGAAGCGCGGATCGACATGCAGGCAGCGGCCGTAGAAATACTCGGCGGCCTCGGAATAGAGGTCGAAGGCGTGCTGGCGGCTCTCGCCCACGCCCACGAACTGAAGGAAGCCGGCGTGGTACGGGTTGCGGTCCTTGCCGAGCCGGTCCATCTCCGCCCAGAACCCGTCCATGGTCGCGCGCCCGGCCTTGTAGCCGTAATAGGACAGGTAACAGTAGACATAATCCATCTCCGCGCACCATTGCCAGGTCTCGACCGAGCCGCCGCCGGGTATCCAGATCGGCGGGTGCGGGCGCTGGACCGGGCGCGGCCAGACGTTGACGTAGCGCTGCTGGTTGAAGCGGCCGTTCAAGGCGAAGGTGTCCTTCTCGGTCCAGGCGCGCACCACGAGGTCGTGTGCCTCATGATAGCGCTGGCGCAGCATCGAAGGGTTCTGTCCGTAGGCGTAGCAGGTGTCCATCGGCGTGCCGACCGGGAAGCCCGCGATCAGCCGCCCGCCGGAGATCACGTCGAGCATCGCGAACTCCTCCGCGACGCGGGTCGGCGGGTTGTAGAGGGCGAGCGAGTTGCCCATGACGCAGATCGCGGTCTCGGTCGTGCGCCGCGCCAACGAGGAGGCGATCAGGTTCGGCGACGGCATCAGGCCGTAGCCGTTGGAGTGGTGCTCGTTGACGCAGATGGCGTCGAACCCGCAATCGGCGGCGTACTCCAGCTCGTCCATGAAGTCGTTGTACATGTGGTGCGCGCGCCTCGGG
>DATFDN010000028.1:0-8913 GCA_035252035.1 Acetobacteraceae bacterium
GGCGCGGTTCGGCGAGACGGAGAGCGTGCATCTGCAGCTTTTCCCCCGCCCGCCGGAGACCTGGCGCAACGCCGCGCTCGGCGCCAAGTGGGCGCGGCTGCGCGAGCTGCGCCGGCTGGTGACGGTGCCGATCGAGGAGGCGCGGCGGACGGGGACGATCCATTCATCCCTGGAGGCGTCGGCGACGCTGGCCTTGACCCAACCCGACCGCGCCTTGCTGGACGAGGCCGGATGGGAAGAGATCGCCATCGTCTCCAAGGTCCGTCTCGCGACAGCGGAGGCGGAGACGCTCGCCGTGATCGAAAAGGCGCCCGGCGCCAAATGCGCCCGATGCTGGCGCGTGCTGGAGGAGGTGGGCAGCCGCCCCGCCCACCCCACGCTGTGCGTGCGCTGCGCGGACGCGGTGGACTCGGGCTTGGTTTGCGGGGCATGACAACGAAAACGGCGCGACCCCGCACCTGGCTCGGTCTTCTCACCGCCGCGCTCATCCTGGCCGCCGACCAAGTGAGCAAATGGTACGTGCTCAACGGCCTGGATCTGCCGCTGCGCGGCCGGGTCCGGGTGTTGCCGGTCCTGGATCTCACCATGGTCTGGAACCGCGGCGTCACGTTCGGGATGCTGAACGGGCTCGGCGCGTGGTCGGGGCCAGTGATCGCCCTTGTCGCGCTGGTGATCGTCGTTGGGCTCATTGTATGGCTCAGGCGGACCACGTCAGCACTGGTCGCGGTGGCGATCGGCAGCGTGGCGGGCGGCGCGCTGGGCAATGTGCTGGACCGGCTGCGCCACGGTGCGGTGGTCGATTTCATCTATGCCCACATCGGGGACTGGGCCTTCAATTACGTCTTCAATATCGCCGACGCGGCGATCGTGTGTGGCGTGATCGCCCTGGTTCTGGACAGCCAATGGACCCGCCCCGGATCGAAGGCGGACGCCTCGGATGCCGCATGTGGCTTGCCCAAACCGCCGCAAGGCGGCTAGAGGCGGCTCATGCCTGTGAATCGCTCTCCTCTCGCGCCTGCCTTGCTAGCCGGCACGGCCGTCCTGCTCTCCGCCTGCGGGTCCAGCGATCTGGCCCGCAATTTCGGCTTTGTTCGCGACGCCCCGGACGAGTTCACCGTTACCACGCAGGCACCATTGTCGATGCCCCCCGATTTCTCGCTGCGCCCGCCGCGCCCCGGCGCGCCGCGTCCGCAGACTCGCTCCGAGCGGCTGGCCGCCGAGGAGGCGCTGGCTCCGCAGGTCGCACTGGCCGCCCCGCAGGCCGAGGTCACGCCGGGCCAGCAGGCGCTCATCGCCCAGGCCGGTGCCCCCGCGCCCGCCAATGTGCGGAGCGAGGTGGACCGCCAGGCCGCCGCCGATAGGCCGAGCCAGAGCTTCATCGACCGGCTGATGTTCTGGCGTGCTCCGCGCCAGCCAGGCGAGGTGGTGGACGCGCGCCAGGAATCCGAGAGGCTGCGCCGCGACGCCGCGCTTGGCCAAAGCCCAGCCACGGGGCCGACACCCATCATTCAGAATAAGCCAAGGGGTTTGCTGGAAGGTCTGTTCTGAGCCGCCAGCGAGGAGGGAGCCCGAGCACACCCTCAGCGCGCATTAAGAAAGTCGCAACCGCGCCCGTGTTTTATTGCGGCCTCCCGCCCCAGTGATCCCACCCGTGCCCATTCTCTTCCGCGCCAGTGCCCCGGTCTGGACTGCCCTGGCTCTCACCGGGGCCATGGCGCTCAAACACTACCTCGCCGACTTCCTGCTGCAAGGCAGTTGGATGGCTCGGGGCAAGGAACGGAGCCGCGGCTGGGTCGGTCCGCTGCTCGCCCATGCGGGATGCCACGCCATGCTCACCCTCGGCATCGCGCTCATGGTCGCGCCGCGATTGTGGTGGCTGGCTACGGTCGATTTCACGATTCACGCCGCGATTGACCGGGTTAAGACCCTTGTCGCGCACTGGGGTGGATGGGCACCGGCGCAGCCCCGCTTCTGGTGGCTACTCGGCCTCGATCAATTCCTCCACAACCTGACCGGGCTTGGGTTGGTCCTGGCCCTCCTCGCCCTCTGAGCGCTCCCGCGGCCTGTCCGGCGTGGTCATTGGTTCCAGCACCTCGGTGCCGCTTGCCTTGCCGCGGAGTCGCAGAAGGCCCCTGGGCCGGAACCAAACAGCCCCGGCCAGTTCGGAGGCGGCCCGATCCGCTGTCGCCCGCGCGACGAGGATGTGGGTTCCCAGCACCTTGTTCGCGGCTTCCAGCCGCGCGGCCGTATTGATCGCATCGCCGTGGGCCGTGTAGTCGAAGCGGCGTGCGCCTCCGAAATTGCCGACCACCGCCTCGCCCGTGTTCACGCCGATGCGCGTCGCGCCAAAGGCGATTCCCTCCCGCCGGCGGACCTCGGCGAAGGCACAGGCGAACGCGTCCATGGCCAGCGCGCAACGAACGGCCCGGCCCGCGTGGTCGGGCTGGTCGAGTGGGGCGTTGAACATGACGTGCAGCGCGTCGCCCACGATCTTGTCCACCGTCCCGCCATGGGCGAACGCTACCCCGGACAGCCCATCCAGGTAGGCGTTCAGCAGCCCGACGAGCGCCTCGGCACCCAGGCGCTCCGTGAGCGCCGTGAAACCTTCGAGATCGGTGAACAGGAAGCTCATCTCGCGGAGCTCTCCGCCGAGCCGGAGCCGTGCCGGGTCGCGCGCGAGCTGTTCGACCAACGCGGGCGAGAGATACTGCGCGAAGGCCGTCCGCAGCCGGGAGGCATCCCGCTCCGCAACCCCATAGCGCACCAGGACGGCAGCGGCGAAGGACGCGGCACCAGCGAGCAGGACGAGGCCTGGATCGAGCAGCGTTCCGCTCCGGAAAGCGAGCCATGACCCGCCGGGCACGACAGCCAGGGCAAGCCCGGCCAAAGGAATGGCAAGACGGACGGGTGCCAGGGCTGCCAGCAGCGAGACGAGCGAGGCGAGCCCGGCGGCGACGGCCAACTCGGCGCCCGCGGCCCAGGCCGGACGGATCAGGAAATCGTGCTGCCTGACCTGCTCAAGCGCGGCCGCGTGCAGGTTCACCCCCGGCTCGAACGGATTGAGCGGCGTCGGGCGCAGGTCCGCGAGGCCCACCGCGCTGGTCCCGATCAGGACGATGCTGCCCTCGATCTGCCTTCGCATTTCCTCCCGCGCGGCCGCGTCCAGTACCCGCCAGGCCGGGATCATGCGCTCCGGCACCGGACCGGTGTGGTGCAACCACAAGCCGCCGGCCTTGTCGAGCGGAAGCTCGACATCGCCGACCCGCAGGGTGTAGCCGGTCAGAACGCCGCGCACCCGCTCTGCCCGGATCCGGAACGTGCTGTCATTTTCGGCGACGCGCAGCGCCTCAAGCGCGAGGGAGGGCACCAGCTCGCCCTCGTACTGCACAAGCATGGGGAGGCGGCGTACCATCTGGTCGCGCCCGGCCGGGACGGTGAAGCTGCCATGCCCGGAGGCCGCTTCCTCCAGCATGGGAAGGTTGGGCACGGAACCCGCGAAGCCGGGCACGGTCGCCGCCGGGTCGCCGCCCAGGGTGGCGAAGCTTGCCGTGCGAGCGGGCCGGGCACCGTTAGCGGTCGGCAGCAGACCGAACCCGGTGACGATCCGGCCGCGCGCGAATATCGCGGCCAGCACGCGGTCGCCATCCGGCGCACTTCGGTCGGGCTCCGCGAACACCACATCAAGCGCGATGCTGGCCGCCCCGAAATCCTGCAAGGCGCGAACCAATCCGGCCACCGTGGCGCGCGGCCAGGGCCATTGGCCGTACCGCGCAAGGCTTTCATCGTCGATGGTGACGACGCGCACGCCCGCCGAAGCGGCATAGGGGCGGGGCGAAGCGCGTTGAAACGCGTCAAACGCGGCGAACCGCAGGCGCTCGAAGGGGCCGGGTACGAGAATGTGTGCCGTGAGCACCAATCCAAGCACCAGCAGCCCCGCAGCGGCCGGCAGGCCCCGGCGCATGTGCCAGCGCCCTGTCGTCCTGCTCGCGTATCCCGCACCTGCTGACCCGACGGCCATCCTTCCCCGCCTCTCTGCCAGGCCGAGCATGAAGGGTGGTGCTTAGGGGATGGTTAATGGCTTCGCGCGATGCTGGACACCGCGCACAACAGACCGGCGACCGCACCTCATCCAATGCACCCCCGAGACGGTTGCCTGCTCCTGCCCACCGGCTCTCTCCTCTTCCAAGAGGGGGATGCGGGTTCGGCGGCGTATCTGATCGAGGCCGGACAAATCGAAATCTTTCTCCGGCGCGACGGGCAGACGCGCACCTTGGCGCTGCGCGGCCCCGGCGAGATCGTGGGCGAGATGGCGATTATCGACGGCCGCCCCCGTTCGGCCTCGGCCCGTGCCGCCCAGGATTGCGCGCTGGTCCCAATCACGGCCGAGCAGTTGGCTCAACGCAGCCTGGCAGCCGATCCGATCCTGCGCATGTGCCTCGGGGTCGTGATCGAGCGGTGCCGCGAGAGCCTGGCGATGCTCGGCTCGACACCTGGCTCTCTTGCGGCCGTAACGCCCCCGGAGCCTGCTACCCGGCTGGCAGGGCCGGTTTCCGGCACGGCGATCGAGATGCTGCGGCTGGAGCGTGAAATCCAGCGCGCCCTGCATCGGCGGGAATTCGTCCTGTTCTTCCAGCCGATTGTGCATCTGCGTTCGCGCCGGCTTGCCGGGTTTGAGGCATTGGCGCGATGGCAGCATCCCGAGCGTGGCCTCGTCTCGCCCGGCGCGTTCATCCCCGCGGCCGAGGCGGGGGGATTGATCGGGGAGCTGACCGCTTGGTGCCTGGCGGAGGTCGGCCGCGTGCTACCCGAAATCCTGGCGGCGGCCTCGGCCAATTCATTCGCGGCGAAGACGCTATTCGTCAGTGTGAACATCTCCGGCCACGACCTCGCGCAAGCCGGGTTCAGCGACAGCCTCCACGCCCTGTTGCGGACGAGCGGGATCACGCCGGGCACCCTCAAGATCGAGGTCACGGAGAGCACGCTGATGCAGGATCCCAAGCGTGCCAGCAAGACGCTCGACGCGTGCCGCGCGCTGGGCATGGGAATCGCCATCGACGATTTCGGAACAGGCTATTCCAGCCTGAGCTATCTGAGCACGCTTCCGGTCACGACGCTGAAGGTGGACCGCAGCTTCGTGCAGCCGATGGCGAGCAATCCGACCAGCCGCCGCATCGTGCAAGCCATCCTGCGCCTCGCCGACGAGCTCGGCATTTCGGCCGTGGCCGAGGGAATCGAGCACGAGACCGAGGCAGGTGCCCTGGCCGCCATGGGATGCGAGTACGGACAAGGCTACTTGTTTGGCCGGCCGGCTCCCTTGCGGCGGACGCTCGAACTGATCCGCGGCTGGTCTCCGCGACAGGCCGCGCCGCCTCGGCTCGCGGCCATGCCGACCCGGGCCTTGTCCCTCATTCTCGACCCAGCCTGAAGGAGCTCTTGATGAAGCCAACGCGCATCCGCCACGTCGCTGCCTTGGCCCTCGGCATCGGTCTTGGCGCCAATGCCCATGCGGCGCCCCTGACGGTCGGCGCGGTGAACAAGGTGCAGGAACGGGCGGAAGCCACGCAGGCGGGCGCGATGCGCACGCTGGTCGCCGCCAGTCCCGTGCTGTTCCAGGACCGGCTGCGGACCGGGGCGGACTCACGGCTGGAAGCGAAGCTGGAAGACGGCACCGTGCTCACCCTGGGCGCGAACGGCCGGATGACGGTGGACGAGTTCGTCTATCGGCCCGGTGCCGAGGGCGGCAAGCTGGCGCTGACGGTTTCGCAGGGCGCCTTTCTGTTCGTCGGAGGCAAGATCGAGGGGCCGACGGGCGGCAACGTCGCCATCCACACGCCGGTGGGGACACTCGGCGTCCGCGGCACCACGGTCTGGGGTGGTCCGATCGACGGCGGCTACGGCGTGCTGGTTCTCAGGGGCAAGGTGGAGGTCACGACGCCCAATGGAGCGGTCACGCTGCAAGCGGGGCAAGGCACGGTGGTGCGCGCCAACCAGGCCCCGGAAGGGGCCGGACCCTGGCCCGAGGGCCGGGTGAGGCATGCCGTGGCGACCATCTCGTTCGACCCGGCAAGGCAGGCAGGCGCCAGCACGCGCTGAGTCGGCCCGACGCGACGGCAGGCGGTGCCGCTTCGGCGGTGTCCACCTGCGGTTTGTTCCTGGCAACTCTTATCGGAAGAACCGGTTCTCGGGCCGCGCCAAATCTAGGTTCTCGCGCAGCGTCCGCCCTTCGTATTCGCGCCGGAAGATCCCCCGCCGCTGCAACTCTGGCACGACATGATCGACGAAATCATCCAGCCCGCCGGGCACATAAGGGAACATGACGTTGAACCCGTCGCAGGCCTCGGTGGCGAGCCACGTCTCCATCTGATCGGCAATCATGGACGGCGTGCCAACCATTTGCAGCCCGCCATAACCGCCCGCCAGCCGCGCGAGCTGCCGGACGGTCAGGTTCTCTCGCCTGGCGAGCTCGACCAAAGCCTGCCGTCCGCTCTTGCTGGCGTTGGTCTCCGGGATGGCAGGCAGCGGTGCGTCGAGATCGAAGCCCGACGCATCCGTGCCCAGCCGCATCGACAGGTTCGGGATGCCGCTGTCCGGATGCACCAAGCCGTCCAGCCGCGCCTTCTTCTCCTCCGCCTCCGCCTGCGTGTCGCCGACGATGACAAGCGCGCCGGGCAGAATCTTCAGGTGGTCGCGCGGCCGTCCGAGCCGCTCCATCCTGCCCTTCACGTCGGCGTAGAAGCCGCGGCCCTCCTCCATTGTCCGCGAACTGCCGAAGATCACCTCCGCCGTCTCGGCGGCGAGCTGCCGGCCTGCCTCGGACGCGCCGGCCTGCACGATGACCGGCCAGCCCTGGACCGGCCGGGCGACATTCAGCGGGCCGCGAACCGACAGGAACTCGCCCTTGTGGTCCAGGACGTGCATCCGCGCGGGATCGAAGAAAATTCCGCTCTCCACATCGCGGATGAAGGCGTCATCCGCCCAGCTATCCCACAAGCCGGTGACGACCTCGTAGAACTCGCGCGCGCGGCGATAGCGCGCGCCATGTTCGAGATGCTCCTCGCGCCCGAAATTGAGCGCCGCGTCCGGATTCGAGGTCGTGACGATATTCCAGCCCGCCCGCCCGTTGCTGATGTGATCGAGCGAGGCGAACCGGCGGGCGACATGATAAGGCTCGTCGTAGGTCGTAAAGGCGGTGGCGATCAGCCCCAGGCGCTCCGTCACGACCGCAAGCGCCGACAAAAGGGTGAGCGGATCGAAGGAGGTCACGGTGGCGCTGCGCCGCAGCGCCGCCATCGGCATATTGAGCACGGCCAGGTGGTCGGCCATGAAGAACGCGTCGAACCGGCCACGCTCCAGCGTCTGGGCGAACCGCTTGAGGTGCTGGAAGTTGAAGTTGGCGTCCGGGAACGCGCCCGGAAAGCGCCACCAGGCGATGTGGATGCTGACCGGGCGCATGAACGCCCCAGTCTCAATTGACGTGACGTAGCCATCGCCTCACCAGTTTCCACCGGCTTCGCCCCGCGGGGCAAGGAGGTGGAGGGCCGGCATCGCCCTACGCCCCTATAAGCCGAAGGTGATGCTGGACGGCCGTCCCAAGCACGCTATCCTGTTACTGTCGGATTTCATACCGGAGGAAATCGTCATGGACCGCCGCCTGTTGGTGCATAGCAGCACCCGCGTGCTGGTGCAGCCCGAGGATGGCATCGGACCGGTGGTGGAAATGATCGATGCCGCCCGGCACGGTATCCTCATCAAGATGTTCAGCTTCACCGCTCCGGCCTTGATCGCGGCGGTGATCGGCGCCCACAGGCGCGGGGTGCCGGTGCAGGTCATGCTCAATCCCGCGCGGTCTTCCGGCACCCGCGCCAATGACGAGACGTTCGCCCGCTTGACCGAGGCCGGAATCGCGACGCGCTGGGGCAATCCGAAATTCGCCGTCACCCACGAGAAGTCCATGGTGGTCGATGACCGGACCGCGCTGATCGCCACGTTCAACTTCGGCGACAAATATTTTTCGAAGACCCGGGATTACGGGCTGGTGGTGGAAGATCCCCTGGTGGTGCGCGAGATCATCGGCGGTTTCCAGGCCGATTGGAACCGCACTCCCTTTCCGGAGTCTTCTGGCACGGAGAAATCCCACAGCCCCCTGCTCTGGAGCAACCACAATGCGCGGCTTGTGATAGCGGAGTTCATAGATGCGGCCCAGCATACGTTGCGCGTGCAGCATCCGAAATTCGTCGATGCCGTGATCCTCGACCGGCTGTTGGATGCCAAGGCGCGCGGCGTGGATGTGCGCGTGCTCTGCGGCGGCCGGCACGGGATCAGCGATTACGATTTGCTCGACACGTTCTCGTCGCTGCGCATCCTGCGCCGCTCCGATATCCGCGTGCATAGGCAGGCCGGGTTGACCTTGCACGCGAAACTTATCCTGGCGGACGGGGAGCGCGCGATCGTCGGCTCCATGAACATCGACCGCAGTGCGTTCGACTTGCGCCGCGAGTTGGGCGCCGTGATAGCCAGCCCGGCGGCGGTGTCCCGACTGCGCCAGGTATTTCACGATGACTGGGAGGAATCCCATCGCTATGTCCCACCGGATCCACTGGAGGCGGCGCCCTCGCCCCACGAGGACGAGCATCAGCACGATCCGGAACTGGCGCACGAATGAGCGGGCGCGTGGATGATCCTTCGAGGGAACCGGTCCCGCTCTGGGATCTCGCCCTCACCTTCAATCGCATCGCCCTGGAAAGCTTTGGTGGCGGACTGTCGGCCTGGTCGCGCGAAATGGTGGTGCGGCAGCGGCATTGGATGAGCGACGCGGAGTTCCTCAGCGCCATGACCATCTGCCGGGTCTTTCCCGGGGCCAATCAGGTCAACGTCGCCGTATTCGTCGGCGCCCGACTGCGCGGCGTGGCCGGG
>DATFDN010000029.1:0-25207 GCA_035252035.1 Acetobacteraceae bacterium
GAAGGGGCCGCCACCATGCAGCACCCATCCCAGTGCGCGATTGTTGAACACGACGGTCACGATCGGGATGTCCTGCTCCAGCGCGGTCATCATGCCATTCATGGCCATGCCGAAGCCGCCATCGCCGCAGACCGCCACCACTGGCCGGTCGGGATGCACCAGCTTGGCTCCGAGCGCCGCGGGAATGGCGAAACCCATGGGCCCGGACCCGGCCGCTTGCAGGAAACCGCCGGCGCGCTGTGTTTGATACAGATGCGTCATCAGGATGCGGTTCTCGCCGGCATCGCAGGTGACGATCGCCTCCGGCGGCAAGGTGCGGCGCAGCTCGCCGATGATCCGCTGCGGATGGATCGGCATGCCCGGCGCGGCGTAAGCCGGCTGATCGAAATAGCCGTGTGTCCTCCGATGCGCCGCAACCCGCGCGAGGCCAGCCCGCTGGCGGTCGCCGCCGCGCGCCCCGTCCGCCATTGCCATGCCGAGCTGGTGCAGCACCAGCGCCGAGTCGCCGATCAGCACATGCTCGGCGGGGAAGCTCCACGAGGCGTTGCGCGGCTCGACGTCGATCTGCACGAAGGTCTGCCGTGCCGGATCGAGCAGATCCGGATTTTCCCGTGCGGTGTCGGAGGCGCCAAGCTTGGAGCCGACGACCAGCACCAGATCGGCCTCCGCAACCGCCGCATTGGCGCCGGCCAGCCCAAACGTGCCGAAGACGCCGAGCGCCAGCGGATGGGTCTCGGCGAACACGCCCTTTCCCGCGGCGGTCGTCACCACTGGAGCCCCAAGCATCTCGGCCAGCCGCTCCAGGGGCTCGTACGCCTGCGCGATGCGAACGCCGTTCCCGGCGATGATGACCGGCCGCTCCGCCATCGCGATCGCGCGTGCCGCCGCGGCGACCAGCGAGGGTTCGGCGCCCGCGGGCTCGGGCGGCATATAAAGCGAGGTGGCGTAGAGCCGCGGCGCTGACTGCGCATCCACGCTGCCTGAGAGAGAGGCGAGGCTGTACAGCACCGCGACGGGTCCTGGCTCGCCGGCAAGCGCATGTTTGATCGCGAGCTGGGTCGCCTGCACCGCCGAGGCCGGCTCCAGGGCCTGGAACACCTGTTTGGTCACGCCCCGGAACGCGGTGCGCGCGTCCCATGTGCCGTAATCGCCGGTGCCGGCCTGATAGGGGCCGTGCAGAGAGAGATTTGGGGGGTCGCTGAAGTCGGTGAGCAGCAGCATCGGCGAGCTGGAGAGATGGGCCTCCAGTGTGCCGAGCAAGCCGTTGCCGAGAACCCACGGCCCTTGTCCGATCAGCACGCCGGGCTTGCGCGTCAGCCTGCCGTAAACCTCCGCCATTACGCCGCCCAGGCTCTCTTCCCGAACCAGCACCGTCCGGATCGCGTTCTGCTGCTTCTCCAGTCCGCGGAAGATGCGGCCGGTATGGCCTCCGGAAATGCCGAACACCATGTCGATGCCGGCGTCGCGCAGCACGCGTGCGACCAGATCGGCGGCAGCGGTCTCCTCGTGTACCAATCGCTCGGCGGGCATCGCCCTGTCCTCCCTTCAGTGTCCCAGCCCAACGCTATCGCATCAGGCCGCCATCGACCGGAATGACCGCGCCGGTCACGTAATCCGAAAGATCGGTGGTCAGGAACTCCACCACGCGCGCGCAATCCTCGACCGTACCGAGCCGGCGGAGCGCGACACGGGCGGCCGGATCGGCATTGGCCCTGGAACTGCCGGGAATGACAGTCTGCATGATCCGGCCGGTGGCGATGACGCCGGGCGCGATGCAGTTGGCGGTGATCCCATGCGGCCCGAGATCTTGGGCGAGATATCGCGTGTAATGAGCGATCGCCGCCTTGGCCGCGCCGTAATGGGCGTAGCCGCCATCCGTCGATGGGCTGATTCCGGCGATGGAGCCGACGGTGACGATCTTGCCGTGACGCTGTTGCTTCATAATCGGCGCGACGGCGTTGCAGCAGTAGATCGTGCCGTGCAGGTTCATGCGCAGGACCAGGTCGAGCAACGCCGGGTCGAGCGTACTGGCCCTAGTGTCCATCGGCCTGCCGCGGCCGCCGCCGGCATTGGCGACCAGAATGTCCACCCGCCCCCACGCCCGCACCACCTGTTCCACCATCGCTTCGACCGCCTTCCGGTCGGCCACGTCCAGCTCGATGCCCAGCGCGGTGCCACCGCTCGCCTCGATCTCCGCGACCGTGCTGTCGCCGGTCATTTCGCGGCGCTCGGCCTCGAATTCCTCGTAGGATTTCAGATCGAGATCGGTGACTGCGACCTTTGCGCCCAATCCCGCAAGCCTGCGTGCATAAGCACGGCCAAGCCCCCGTCCCGCGCCAGTGACAATCGCAACTCTGCCGTCAAGCTTGCCCATGGCCATTCCTCTTTCCTCAAGCAGGCACCCTCGCCAGGACCGGATCGGTTGCCATCTTCGCCCAACCCATTCAGGCTAGCCGCAACTGGTCGATGGAGCACGGCCGTCGCAAGGTATCGCAGGTGGCTAACTCATGATACCCAGGGGCCAGGGGCGAGCAGATCGAGTTCCGCGATCTCGCGCGGCGATTCGCGCCCGAGCGCATCAAGCCTGACTATCAGGCCGGCGAACGCTAGGGAATGCTGCCCAGCCGCTCGGCAAGCCGCTTTAGCTCCCATTCCCGAGCGAGGGCAGCCGCCTTCGCCCAGGCGGGCCTTTGGTCAGGCAAGCACGGGATAGGCGCGGAGGCATCCATCGTCGCGATGCGGTAATAGCGTCGCAGCTCGTCAGCCTGCACCGGAAATCGTCCGTCCGACAAGGCATCCTCAAGGCTCGGGTATCTGCGGAGCAGCTCGGCGGCTCCCTTGGATCCAACCCCTTTGGCCCCCGGCAGCTTGTCCGATGGATCGCCACGCAGCGCGATGAAGTCCGGAACCTGCCTGGGTTCCACGCCGTAGCGCTGGCGCACCTCGGCTGGCCCAATCCGCGCCATTTCGCCGGCCCGAATCGGATGCAGCACCGTGGTGCGGTCGGACGCGAGCTGAAACGCGTCACGATCACCGCTCGCCACGAGCGCGTACCCTCCGCGGCGCTCCTCCTGCGCAACTGCGGCGGCGAGGAAGTCGTCCGCCTCGTACCCCGCCGCCTTTGCGTTCGCGAATCCGCACGCGGCCACGAACTGTGGCAGAACTTCGAGCTGATCCACCAGCTCGTCATCGAATCGCCGCCCGCTTTGATAGGCCGGGAACAGCGCCTGCCGGTATGTCGGCACTCCCAACGTGTCCCAGCCCACGAGCACGGCCCGGGGTTGCTCGTTTTGATACAGCCGCAACAGAAGGTTCGCGAATCCCACAATGGCGCCGCCGCCGCGATTGCCCGTCCGCCTGATCGAATTCGGCAACGCGTGGAAGGCGCGATGCGCGAAGGAATCACCGTCAATGACGAGCAAAGGCCGATGCATGGCGGATCACATTAGGCCAGCGGGACAGGAACGCTGACGAGCTGCCCGAGGAAGATGGCCAGCATCAGCAACGCGAAGCCGATCGAAGCCGATCGCAGACATTTCACTGATTCGGTGCGGACGCGGGGAGCGCGTATAGGAACCCATTAGAATCCCGCTGGCAATGGCCGCGAGGACGGTGAGCGTGCCCCGGGGCTGCCAGTCGGGGCCTTCACCGCTCGAAACCACCGGCCGCGCGGACTTGCGCAAAGCTGCTCAATCCGGCACGGAGGAGCGGCCGCTTGCACCCATCCCCGGCCAACTCCATTGCCCCCCTGAGGCCATTATCATGGACGCACTCCGCGACATCGATCCGGTTGAGACACAGGAATGGCGCCAGGCGCTCGACTCCGTGCTGGCCTTTGAGGGAGCGGAGCGCGCCCAGTTCCTGCTGGAGGAACTCGCTGATGAGGCGCGCAGGCAGGGCGCGCCCGTCCCGTACTCGGCCAACACACCCTACCTCAACACGATCCGGCCCGACCAGGAGGAGCGCCACCCTGGCGATCGCGCGATCGAGCACCGCATCCGCTCCCTCATTCGCTGGAACGCATTGGCCACCGTGCTGCGCGCGAACAAGGAGAGCAGCGAACTCGGCGGGCACATCGCCTCGTTCCAGTCGGCGGCGACGCTCTACGATGTGGGCTTCATGCATTTCTGGCATGGCGCCACCGAGCGGCACGGCGGCGATCTCGTCTACATGCAGGGTCATTCCTCGCCCGGATTCTACGCGCGTGCCTTCCTCGAGGGGCGGCTCACCGAGGAGCAGATGCTCAACTTCCGCCAGGAGGTGGACGGCAAGGGCCTGTCCTCTTACCCGCATCCCTGGCTGATGCCGCATTTCTGGCAGTTCCCGACCGTGTCGATGGGGCTCGGCCCACTGATGGCGATCTACCAGGCGCGGTTCCTCAAGTATCTGCACCATCGTGGCCTCGCCGACACCGCGGATCGCAAGGTCTGGGCCTTCCTGGGCGATGGCGAGACCGACGAACCGGAGAGCCTGGGCGCCATCGGGATGGCGGGACGGGAGCGCCTCGACAACCTGATCTTCGTTGTGAACTGCAACCTGCAACGGCTCGACGGCCCGGTGCGCGGCAACGGCAAGATCATCCAGGAGTTGGAGGCCGAGTTCCGCGGCACGGGCTGGAACGTCATCAAGGTGATCTGGGGCGCGGGGTGGGACCGGCTCATCGCCAAGGACACGAGCGGGAAGCTGCTTCAACGCATGGAAGAGTGCGTTGACGGCGACTACCAGGATTTCAAGAGCAAGAACGGCGCCTATGTCCGCGAGCACTTCTTCGGCAAGCATCCGGAGACGCGCGCGCTGGTCGCGGACATGACCGACGACCAGATCTGGGCGCTGAACCGGGGCGGGCACGACCCGAACAAGGTCTACGCCGCCTTCGCCGCCGCCTCGAAGCACCAGGGCCAGCCCACGGTGATCCTCGCCAAGACGGTCAAGGGGTACGGGATGGGCGAGGCAGGCGAGGGCCAGAACATCACCCATCAGCAGAAGAAGATGGGCGAGGCGCATCTGCGCGAGTTCCGCGACCGCTTCAGCCTGCCGCTGACCGACGAGCAGCTCAAGGAGGTGCCGTTCCTCCGCTTCCCCGAGGACAGCGTGGAGATGCGCTACCTGCACGAGCGCCGCGCGGCGCTGGGCGGCTACCTGCCCGCGCGACGGGCGAAATCGGCCTCGCCTCAGGTGCCCGCGCTGTCGGCCTTCGACGCCCAGCTCAAGGGCAGCGGCGAGGGGCGCACCTTCTCGACCACCATGGCCTTCGTGCGCATCCTCAACACGCTGATGCGCGACAAGACGGTTGGCAAGCATGTCGTGCCCATCGTGCCCGACGAGAGCCGCACCTTTGGCATGGAGGGCATGTTCCGCCAATTCGGCATCTACAGCCAGGTCGGCCAGCTCTACCGTCCCGAGGACGCCAACCAGCTGATGTTCTACAAGGAGGACCAGAAGGGCCAGATCCTCCAAGAGGGGCTGAACGAGCCGGGCGCGGTGTGCTCCTGGATCGCGGCGGCGACCTCCTACAGCTCCAGCAACGTCCCCATGATCCCGTTCTACATCTACTACTCGATGTTCGGGTTCCAGCGGGTCGGCGACTTCACCTGGGCGGCGGGCGACATGCGCGCGCGGGGCTTCCTGCTCGGCGCCACCGCCGGCCGCACCACCCTGAACGGCGAGGGATTGCAGCATGAGGACGGGCACAGCCACATCCTCTCCTCCGTGATCCCCAACTGCATCTCCTATGATCCGACATTCTCGTACGAGGTCGCCGTCATCATCCAGGACGGGCTGCGCCGGATGGTCGAGGAGCAGGAGGATGTCTTCTATTACATCACCCTGATGAACGAGAACTACGAGCACCCCGCGCTGCCGGACGGCGCGCAGGACGGCATCATCAAGGGCATGTACCTGCTCAGGCCGGCTGCCGCCGGGACGGGAGGCAAGCGCGTGCAGCTTCTCGGCAGCGGCACCATCCTGCGCGAGGTGATGGCGGCCGCCGACCTGCTCACTGAGTACGGCGTCGGCGCCGATGTCTGGAGCTGCCCGAGTTTCACCGAGCTTCGTCGCGAGGGGCTGGAGGTGGAGCGCTGGAACATGCTGCATCCCGACCAGCCGCAGCGGCAGAGCTATGTCGAGCAGTGCCTGACCGGGCGGGAGGGGCCGGTCATTGCAGCGACGGACTACATGAAGGCGTTCGCCGACGGGATCAGGCCTTTCGTGCCAAGGCGCTACAAGGTGCTGGGCACGGACGGGTTCGGCCGGTCCGACTACCGCCGCAAGCTCCGCGCCTTCTTCGAGGTGGACCGGCACTACGTCACGGTGGCGGCGCTTCATGCGCTAGCCCAAGAGGGCAAGGTGGAGGCGAAGCGTGCGGCCGATGCAATCCGCAAGTTCGATATCCACCCGGATAAGCCGAGCCCGGCAAGGAGCTAGGACCACCTCATTCGGCAATCAGGGCGGATACGGCCGGGAACGCGCGAGGATCAAGAAGGAGGGAGGAGAACGTGGCGGACACCGAAGTCAGAGTGCCCGACATTGGCGACTTCAAGGACGTCCCCATCATCGAAGTTCACGTGAAGGAAGGGGAGCCGATCAACGCCGAGGATCCGATCATCACGCTCGAGTCCGACAAGGCGACAATGGACGTGCCCTCGCCGGCCTCCGGCACGATTGAGAAGCTCCTGGTGAAAGTCGGCGACAAGGTGAGCGAAGGCAGTCCGGTCCTGCGGCTGCGCGGCAGCGAGGAGGGGGCGTTGACTCAGCCTCCGTCCTTGCTCTCCCAGCAGGAGCCGCCGCCCGCCGCCCAGGCCAGCATGGCGTCGCCCGCGCCGCCCTCCGCACCGCCGGGTGCGCCCCCGCAACTCGGCGCCGCCGTGGGTGCGGTGGGCACCGCCGTCAATAAGGACGCTGATCTCAGCCAGGTCCATGCCAGCCCTTCCATTCGCCGGGTCGCGCGCGAGCTCGGAGTCGATCTGACCCGCGTGAAAGGCACTGGCGAGAAAGGGCGCATCATCAAGGAGGACGTGCTCAACTTCCTGCGCGGCCCCGCCACCCCCGCCGCGGCGCCCGCGGCCGCGGGGATGGGCATTCCGGAGATCCCGGCGCAGGACTTCTCGAAATTCGGCCCGATCGAAACCAGGCCGCTGTCGCGCATCAAGCGCATTTCCGGTCCGCACCTGCACCGCGCCTGGCTCAATGTCCCGCACGTCACGCAGAACGACGAGGCGGACATCACCGAGCTGGAGGCGTATCGCAAGGAACTGGACCAGGCAGCGCGCGAGAAGGGCTACCGGGTCACGATGCTCGCCTTCCTGCTCAAAGCGAGTGTCTCGGCGTTGCGGCAGTTCCCGGAGTTCAATGCCTCGCTTACCCCTGAGAAGGACGCGCTTGTTCTCAAGAAATACTATCATATCGGCATCGCCGTGGACACGCCGGACGGGCTGGTGGTTCCCGTGATCCGCGACGTGGACCGCAAGGGCATCACCGAGCTGAGCCAGGAGATGGGCGCGGTCTCCAAGCGGGCGCGCGAGGGCAAGCTGGGCGCGACGGACATGCAGGGGGCGAGCTTCACCATATCCTCCCTGGGCGGCATCGGCGGCACCGCCTTCACGCCCATCGTCAACGCCCCCGAGGTGGCGATCCTCGGCGTTGTGCGATCGAAGATGACGCCGGTCTGGAACGGGACCGAGTTCAAACCAAGGCTGATGCTGCCGATCTCCCTTTCCTACGACCACCGCGTGATCGACGGCGCGCTCGCCGCGCGCTTCGCGCGCCACCTCTGCCATGTCCTTGAGGACGTGCGCCGGCTGGTGCTCTGACCGGATCAAGAGGAAGCAACAATGGCGAGTGTCGAGGTCCGCGTCCCCGATATCGGCGATTTCAAGGGCGTTCCAGTTATTGAGGTCCACGTCGCGCCGGGCGCCAAGGTCGATCCCGAGGATCCGCTGATTACGCTCGAATCCGACAAGGCGACCATGGACGTCCCCTGCCCGCGCGCGGGCAGGGTGACGGAGCTGAAGGTCAAGGTCGGCGACAAGGTTTCCGAGGGCGACCTGATCATGCTCATGGAGCCGGCGGGCGCGGCCGCCACGCCGCCAAAGGAGACGATCCGCCAGGAGGCGGGCACCGCGCCGGAAGGGCCGCCATCCAGCTACGGCTCGCCGGCGGGCGTGTACGACGAGATCGATGTCGCCGTCCCCGACATCGGAGACTTCAAGGACGTGCCGATCATCGAGGTCCATGTCGGCGCCGGCGATACGGTCAAGAAGGACGACCCGCTCATCACGCTGGAGTCCGACAAGGCGAGCATGGACATCCCGGCGCCGGCCGAGGGCACGGTGACAACCATGCTGGTCAAGGTCGGCGACCGCGTCTCCGAGGGCAGCCCGATCATGCGGCTGCGCACCGGGCAGGCGGCTGCCCCGCCCGGCAAGGCCACCGTCGCCATGCCGCCCCCTGCCCCCGCCCCGCGCCCGCCGAGCGCCGCCAAAGGCGATCTGCACGCAGAGGTGCTGGTGCTCGGCGCCGGCCCGGGCGGCTACAGCGCCGCCTTCCGCGCCGCCGATCTCGGCAGGCAGGTCGTGCTGGTCGAGCGCTGGCCGACGCTTGGCGGCGTCTGCCTCAATGTCGGCTGTATCCCCTCCAAGGCCCTGTTGCACGCCGCCAAGGTGGTGTCCGAGACGCAGGAGATGTCCGAGCACGGGTTGGGTTTCGCCCCGCCCAAGACCGATCTCGACAAGCTGCGGGGCTGGAAAGACGGCGTGGTCAAGCGCCTCACCGGCGGCCTCGCGGGCCTTGCCCGGCAGCGCAGGGTGACGATCGTGGAGGGAGTCGGCAAATTCGTCTCCCTCAACCAGGTCGAGGTTCAGGGCCGGGACGGCGTCAAGACGATCAGCTTCGAACAGGCCATCATCGCCGCCGGCTCCGAGCCGGTCACGCTGCCCTTCATCCCCCACGGCGACCCGCGCGTCATCGACTCCACGGGGGCGCTGGCCATTGCCGATGTCCCTGAGCGCCTCCTCGTCCTCGGCGGCGGCATCATCGGGTTGGAGATGGCGACCGTCTATCACGCCCTCGGCTCGAAGGTGACGGTCGTGGAGCTGATGGACCAGATCATACCGGGCGCCGATCGCGACATCGTTACGCCGCTGATGAAGCGGATCGAGAAGCGCTACGAGGCGATCCACCTCAAGACCAAGGTGACGCGGGTGGACGCGACCCCGGACGGCCTCGTGGCCCACCTCGAAGGCGCCAAGGCGCCGCCCACTGCCACCTTCGACCGCGTGCTCGTCGCCGTCGGCCGCCGGCCGAGCGGCAAGTTGATCGGCGCCGAGAATGCCGGTGTCGCGGCGGACGAGCGCGGCTACATTCCTGTCGATAAGCAGATGCGCACCAACGTGCCGCACATCTTTGCGATCGGCGACATCGTGGGCCAGCCGATGCTTGCCCATAAGGCGGTCCACGAAGGCCATGTCGCCGCCGAGGCGGCCGTCGGCCGCAACAGCTTCTTCGACGCCAAGGTGATCCCCTCGGTCGCCTACACCGATCCCGAGGTCGCCTGGGTCGGGCTGACCGAGAACGAGGCCAAGGCGCGCGGGATCAAATACGGCAAGGGAACCTTCCCTTGGTCGGCGAGCGGCCGTTCCCTCTCGCTCGGACGGGACGAGGGCATGACCAAGATCCTGTTCGACGAAGCCACCGACCGCATCATCGGCTGCGGCATCGTCGGCCCGAACGCCGGCGACCTGATCGCCGAAGCCGCGTTAGCCATCGAGATGGGTGCTGATGCCGAGGACATCGCGCTGACCATCCATCCTCATCCGACTCTCTCCGAGACGTTCGGGATGGCCTCGGAGATGTTCGCGGGCACGATCACCGACCTGATGCCGCCGAAACGGAGATGAGACGGGAGACCAAGGGAGGCTTCCATGGATAAGGTCGTGGAGACCGACACGCAGGCCAACGATCCGCTGACCAAGGCGGCGCTCGAGTATCACGAGTATCCGACGCCGGGTAAGATCGCCGTCACGCCCACCAAGAGCATGAGCAACCAGCGGGAACTGGCGCTCGCCTACTCGCCCGGCGTCGCCGCCGCCTGCATGGCGATCCACCACGACCAGGCGCTCGCCAGCCGCCTCACCTCGCGCGCCAATCTCGTCGCTGTGGTCAGCAACGGCACCGCCGTGCTCGGCCTCGGCAATATCGGTCCGGTCGCCAGCAAGCCGGTGATGGAAGGCAAGGGCTGCCTGTTCAAGAAGTTCGCCAACATCGACGTGTTCGATATCGAGGTCGGCGAGACTGATCCTGATAAGATTGTGGAGATCGTGGCCGCGCTGGAACCCACCTTCGGCGGCATCAATCTGGAGGACATCAAGGCGCCCGAATGCTTCCAGATCGAGCAGAAGCTGCGCGCGCGCATGAAGATCCCTGTCTTCCACGACGACCAGCACGGCACCGCCATCGTCGCCGCCGCCGCCATCCTCAATGGCCTCAAGGTCGTGGGCAAGCGCATCGAGGATGTGCGACTGGTGTGCTCGGGCGCGGGCGCCGCCGCGATTGCCTGCCTCGATCTCCTGATCGGCCTCGGTCTCAAGCCCGACAAGATCCTCGTCACCGACAGCAAGGGCGTCCTCCATACCGGCCGCACGGGGCTTGACGCGAGCAAGCAGCGCTACGCCCGGCAGACGGACGCGCGGACCCTGGCCGACTCCATGCCAGGCGCGGACGTGTTTCTCGGTGTCTCCATGGCGGGCGTGCTAAAGCCCGAGATGGTGGAGGCCATGGCCGATCGCCCGCTCATCCTAGCGCTTGCCAATCCCGATCCGGAGATCCGTCCGGAAGACGCCAAGCGCGTCCGCCCGGACTGCATCATCGCCACGGGGCGCAGCGACTATCCGAACCAGGTCAACAACGTCCTCTGCTTCCCCTTCATCTTCCGCGGCGCGCTGGATGTGGGCGCCACCGCCATCAACGAAGAGATGAAGCTCGCCGCCACGCGCGCGCTTGCCGACCTTGCGCAGGCCGAGCAGTCCGATGTCGTCGCCCAAGCTTACGGCGTGCAGGATCAGTTCGGCCCCGAGCACCTGATTCCCCGCCCCTTCGACCCCCGCCTCATTACCACCGTGGCGCCGGCCGTCGCCGAGGCGGCGATGCGCAGCGGCGTGGCGACCCGCCCGCTCGACGACATCACGGCGTATCGCGAGCGCCTGGGTGGCTTCGTCTATCGCTCCGGCACGGTCATGCAGCCCCTGTTCGCCGCCGCCGCCGCCGAGGTTCCAAAGCGGGTCGTGTTCGCCGACGGCGAGAACGAGCGCGTGCTGCGCGCTGTCCAGGCGATCGTGGACGAGCGCCTGGCCAAGCCCATCCTGATCGGCCGCCCCGAGGTGATCCGCGAGCGTATGCGCCAACTCGGCCTGCGCATCAGCGAGGAGCGCGGCGATTTCGCCGTTCAGAGCTTCCAGGATGACACGCTCGGCGAGGCCGCCGAGACCTATTACCTCATGCGCCGCCGCGATGGCATAACGCGCGACTACGCTCAGCTCGAGATGCGGCGCAACCGCACCCTGGTCGGCGCGATGCTGGTGCGCGGTGGCCGGGCCGATGCCATGCTCTGCGGTATCGCATCGGGACGCTACGCGGAGAACCTCCGACACATCCAGGACACGATCGGCCTGCGGCCCGGCGTCAACACCCTCGCTGCGATGAACCTGCTTCTGCTGCCGCAGGCGCCCGTGTTCCTGTGCGATACGCACATCAACTACGATCCCACGACCGAGCAGTTGGTGGAAATTTCGATGCTGGCTGCCGAGGAGGTGCGCCGCTTCGGCCTGACGCCCCGCGTGGCACTGCTGTCCCATTCAAGTTTCGGCAGCGCCGACACGCCCTCAGCGCGCAAGATGCGAGCGGCGGCCGAGCTGCTGGCGCAGCGCGCGCCCGATCTTGAGGTGGAAGGCGAGGTGCAGGGCGATGCCGCTTTGTCACAGGCCGTGCTCGACCGGGTCTTTCCCAATTCGCGCCTGACCGGGTCGGCGAACCTGCTCATCATGCCGAACCTGGATGCAGCCAACATCACCTTCAGTTGCCTGCGCGTCGTCGCGGGTCAGGGTGTGACCGTCGGCCCGATTTTGCTCGGCGCCGCGAAACCGGTTCATATCCTGGCGCCCACGACGACGGTTCGCGGAATGCTCAATATGACGGCGGTGGCCTGTGCCGAGGCTGCCGTGGAGAAGTGAGCCAGCATCTGGCGAGTCAGCTTGCACAGATCGGGCTGGGCCACGTGAGGCGCGAGTACCCGAACAAGCTGGATCACGTCCTGACCGGACCAGAGGATCTGGCTTCTCCGCGCGCGCTGCATCCCGTCTTTTTCGGCAGCTTCGACTGGCACTCCTGCGTTCACGCCTACTGGCTGCTTGCTCGCCTGATCCGCCGTTACCCCAATCTTCCGGAAGCGGATCAGATTCGCACGCTATTCACGACCTCCTTCACTCAGGATGCCATTTCAGTGGAACTCGCCTACCTCGCGCGTCCAATCGGCGGCACATTCGAGCGGCCCTATGGCTGGGCCTGGCTGCTGATGCTCGCCGCCGAGCTAGGAAGGCACGAGCATCAGCAGGCAGAAGGCTGGTCAGCGGCCTTGGAACTGCTGGCTCAAGCATTTTCCCAGCGATTCCTGGATTATCTCCCGAAGGCCACCTATCCCGTCCGTACCGGCGTTCATTCCAACACTGCGTTCGCCCTCGCATCTGCCCTGGAGTATGCGCAGGCGTGCCATGACGATGCGCTTGCGGACATAGTGAGAAGCACGGCCCGGCTATGGTACCTTGATGACGTGAACTGCCCGGCTTGGGAACCGAGTGGCGAGGATTTCCTTTCGCCTTGCCTCATCGAGGCCGAGTGTATGCGTCGCGTGCTGCCTGGGCAGGAGTTCGCCGCTTGGTTCGCTCGCTTCCTGCCGCGCATTCACCAACAGGAGCCGAAACCTCTCTTCCAACCTGTTTCGGTGAGTGACCGAAGTGACGGCAGGATCGCTCACCTGGACGGCCTGAATCTCAGCCGCGCCTGGTGTTGGAGCAACTTGGCTACCGCCTTTCCGCCCTCGGACCCGCGTGGCCAGTTCATGCGTGATGCTGCGGCCCGGCACTTGGAAGCTGGCCGTCGGCACATTTCCGGAGACTACATGGGCGAGCACTGGCTCGCCACGTTCCTGCTCCTGGCGTTGGAAGCTGCCGAATAGTAACGGATTGATACCACCCGTCGGTCATGGCGATTGCAGACGGCGCCATGCGGCGGTAAAGGCGGCGGCACGGGCAGCGACAGTCGCGGTGGTATCGCCGGGACGATAGAGCGCCGAGCCGAGACCGAATCCCGCCGCACCGGCCTTCAGGAAGCCGCCCATCGTGTCGGGGGCAATGCCGCCAACGGGCAGGAACAAGGTGCCGGCTGGGAAGACACTGCGCATCGCGCGAAGCGTTGATGGCCCGACCAACTCCGCCGGAAACAGCTTCAGGGCGTCCGCACCCGCGGCGAGCGCGGCAAATCCTTCCGTCGGAGTCATGATGCCGGGAATGCAGATCATGCCAGCATCCTTTGCGGCACGGATCACCGCGACATCCGCGTGCGGCATGACCAGCAGCTTTGCGCCGGTAGCGGCAACCTCCGCAACGCGGGATGGCGAGGCAACGGTGCCGGCCCCGATCAAAACACGGTCGCCGAAGGCGGTCTGCAATCTGGCGACGCTTTCAATCGGCTCAGGTGAATTCAACGGCACCTCAATCATCGCAAAGCCGGCCTCTGCCAGCACGGCGCCGATCGGTACCACGGCGTCGGGCGTAATACCGCGCAGAATGGCGATCAGCGGCAGTCGAGCCATTGCGTCATGGAACATCGAACGTCTTTCCGTCCGTCGCGACCAAACCAGCGCAGCAAGCGATACGCCATAGACCTCTGGCGGTCACACCGGGATCGGCGAGGGTGACATGGATCCCGCACAGCCGCATGGCTCGCCGGTAGCGCCGGCACAGCGAGGCTTCGCCGACCAGCAGCAGTTGCACGCCCTTGGGAGCGGACCGCAGCTCATCGCCAATCAGCAGACCCGAGAGGTAGTCGAGCGCTCCGCTCGCGGGCAGCCGGCCGGTCAGTACCAAGGCCCGTGCAGAGAAAAGCAGCGACGCGACGCCTTCCGCGGTATCGTGAGCCGCATGTACGCCGCGATCGAACGAGTCCTGGTCGGGCGTTTCTGGTGCTGGGAAGGCGCCCAGGATGGTGTGGTCGCGCAATGCGGCGAAGACCTCACCGGTCATGAACGTACGGAACCCGGTGATGCGCCCGGCCTCGATATCCACCCATTTGCTATGCGATCCCGGCAGCACCATGCAGCGGTTGCCGGCATCGTCCAGCGCCCCAATCACCTGCGTCTCCTCGCCGCGCATCACGTCGGGACGGGGACTGGACAAGACGATGCCGGGAATGATGAACAGGCCCGCTTCGGCGACGGTTGCCAGACGCGAAGCCAGCGCCTCAGCCCCGGCGGGCGCGTCGCAATAGGGCGCCTCCACCCAGCCCTGGCGGCTTCCAACCATGCCCGCCGCGAGGCATGGCAATCCCGGCCAGGCGGCCCGCCAAGCGGCGGTCATGGCGTCATAGGCGGCGCGAAAACCCCCCGGCGGCAGATGCGTGATGCCCCAGGGACGGGCATTCTCCTCAATCACACAGCCGGCACCGTCGATCAGCATGGCACGAAGCGAGGACGTGCCCCAGTCGAGGCCGATCAGGCACGGGCGCGTCACGCCGCGCACCTCCTAATGCGCGGTCGCATCCAGCACGGGTCCGCTGATCCGGGCTGGCATCCGCAAAATTAGGGTCACGACGGCGGCGATCAGCAGGGCGGCGGCCATGAACAGGAAGGATGCGCCTGGTGTGCCGGTCACTCCATTCAGCCACCCGACAATGTAGGAGCCAGCGAAGGAGCCGAGCGCCCCGCAGCAATTGATCAACGCAATTGCCCCGCCGGCAACGTTGCGTGGCAGAATTTCAGCGATGAGCGCAAAGTAAGGTCCATAGGGCGCGTACATGGCGCCGCCAGCGACAACCAGCAGTAAATAGCTGACCCAGTAGCTCGAGACTCCGATCAGATACGAGGCATAGAATGCGATTGCCCCAATGAGCAGATAGGGCCAGACGAATGCCTTTCGCTCGCTGCTCCGATCCGAGAAGAAGGAGGTCGCCACCATCAGGATCGCGGCGGCAAGGTAGGGTCCGGCGGAAAGCCATCCGATTGTGACGATCGAGAGCCCGCTTTCCGATTTAAGCATCGACGGCAACCAGATCACGAACCCATAGACGCCAATGCTCCAGCAGAAGTACTGAATGGCCAAAATGATCACCGCCGGAGTGCGGAAAGCCGCCGCATAGTTTTTTACCGGCCTGAACGCCCGCTGCTCCTCTTCAAGTTTTCGCTCGAGCGCCACGCGCTCGTTCGGATCGAGCCACGCTGCTTGGCTCGGCCAGTCCTCCACCATACGCCGCCACACGAATGCCCAGATGATCGGGGGCGCACCCTCGATGATGAACATGCCACGCCAGCCGAACGCATGGACGAGGTAGCCGGATACAACCGACATCCACAGCACCGTGATCGGGTTGCCGAGAATGAGGAATGTGTTGGCCCGGGACCGTTCTGCCTTGGTGAACCAGTGGCTCAGGAAGATAAGCATGCCCGGCAGGACCACGCTTTCCATGACGCCAAGCAGGAAACGATCGACGTAGAGCAACGAGATGTCGGTCAGCAGGCCGGTGGCGGCCGCGAAGATGCCCCAGAGGATCAGGCTCCAGAAGATCAGCTCCTTGGCGCTGCGCTTCTGCGCATAGTACGCGGCCGGCACCTGGAAAAAGAAGTAGCCGAGGAAAAAGAGAGCGCCCAGCAAGGACGAGGCCTCGGCCGTGATGTTCAGATCCTTCGCCATCCCGCCAGCGGCACCAAAGCTGTAATTGGCGCGATCGACGTAGGCGAGGCTATAGGTGATGAACGCAATCGGGATGAGCCGTGCCCAGCGGCTCGAATAACGGCGGCCTTCGCTTGCCATTGCGTCCTCCCCCGGCTTCGGCCTTCCTTGAGCCTCCGGATCAGCAGTCGGCGTGGCTAATGATTGTGGCGTGCCTCTCCGCGCGTCTCCAGGATATTGACGTAAAGTGTTGCGGGCTCAAGGCAGCCGCCGGTTCCGAACTGACCGACGAGGCTACGGGCGATCTCCTCCCACGGCGTCTGATTCTGCAACACCGGCGGCTGCCAGGCTGCGCGGCGGGCCTCCAGCTCCTGCCGCGGAATCATCACGTCCACCCGCCGTCGTTTCAGGTCGATGCGGATTGGATCACCCGACTTGAGCAGTGCCAATCCTCCGCCAACGGCGGCTTCTGGCGAGACATTCAGGATGGAAGGACTGGCCGAGGTTCCGGACTGCCGCCCGTCGCCCATTGTCGGCAGGGTCTCGATGCCTTGCTTCAGCAGCGTGGACGGCGGCTGCATGTTCACGACCTCGGCGCCGCCCGGATAGCCGACAGGGCCGCAGTTGCGGATCACGAGCACTGTTCTCTCGTCCACGCCGAGGGCGGGGTCTTCGATCCGTTCGTGATAGTCCTCGGGGCCTTCAAATACGATGACCTTTCCCTCGAACACGTCGGGATGCTCCGGGTCCGCCAGGAAGCGCCGCCGGAATTCCTGATCAATGACGCTGATCTTCATCACCGCGGTATCGAACAGGTTTCCGGTGAGGACCACGTAGCCAGCCGCTTCCTTGAGGGGACGAGTAAAGGCGCGGATCACGTCGCGCTCCGGCTCGGGCGTGGATTCCAGGTTCTGGGCCAGTGTTCGACCCGTGACCGTCATTGCGTCGGCGTGCAGCTTGCCGGCTCCCAGCAACTCCTTCAGGACCGCCGGCACGCCGCCGGCGCGATGGAATCGTTCGCCAAGGAAACGCCCGGCCGGCTGGCAATCGACAAGCAGCGGAATCTCCGGGCCGAGGCGCTGCCAATCTTCCAGTGTGTGATCGACTCCCATGTGGCGGGCAATCGCGATCATGTGGATGGGGCAATTGGAGGAGGCGCCGAGGGCCGCGGCGGCCACCACGGCGTTCTCGAAAGCTTGCTTCGTCATGATGTCGGACGGACGCAGATCCTCCTCCACCATCGCCACGATCCGCTTGCCGGTCTCGTACGCCATCCACCCGCGCTCGCGGTATGCGGCGGGGATCGCGGCGCAACCCGGCAGCGACATTCCAAGCACCTCGGCCAGGCTGTTCATCGATAGTGCCGTGCCCATGGTGTTGCAGTGGCCGATCGAGGGCGCGGAAGCGGCAACCATCTCCATGAATTGTTCGTAGTCGATCTTTTCCTCCGCGAGTAGCTTGCGCGCCTCCCAGATGACCGTGCCGGAACCGGCTAGCCTGCCGTGCCACCACCCGTCCAGCATCGGACCGCCGGACAGGACGATGGCGGGGATGTTGACCGTCGCGGCTGCCATGAGGCACGCCGGCGTGGTCTTGTCGCATCCGGTCGTCAGAACCACGCCATCGAGTGGATAGCCGTGCAGCACCTCCACGAGCCCGAGATAGGCGAGATTGCGGTCGAGCGCAGCCGTGGGGCGCTTGCCCGTCTCCTGAATCGGATGGACGGGGAACTCCATCGCAATACCACCCGCGTCGCGGATGCCGTCGCGAACCCGCCTGGCCAGATCGAGGTGGTGCCGGTTGCAGGGGGCCAGGTCGTTGCCGGTTTGGGCTATGCCGATGATCGGCTTGCCGCTTTGCAGCTCCTGCCGGGTGATTCCGTAATTCATGTAGCGCTCGATATAGAGCGCGGTCATTCCCGGATCGGAAGGGTCGTCGAACCAGCGCCGGCTGCGCAGCCTGCGAGTCCTCGAGGGTTCATCTGCCATCTGCTCACCCTTCCCTGACACGCCCCCTGGGGAGGGCGTCACTACCGCTGGAGATCTCGGCCTGTATACTCCCCGGCCAAGTGATTCCCCATCGGCCGTGGACAAGCAATACAACGCAGCGGTCGGGGGCTTACGGAGGCGTTCCGATGAAGCGAGTGGCCTGCATCGGAGAGTGCATGGTGGAGCTCTCGGAGCGTCCAGACCACATGCTCACGCGCGGCTTTGGGGGCGACACCTTGAATACGGCGCTCTACCTTGCGCGGCTCGGCGTGCCTGTCGATTACGTCACCGCGCTCGGGAGCGATCCATTCAGCGAAGAAATGATACAGGCTTGGAAGGCGGAGGGCATCGGCACCGGACTCATCCCGCGGCTACAAGGCCGGCTGCCAGGTTTGTATCTCATCCAAACTGAAGCCAGCGGGGAGCGGCGCTTCTACTACTGGCGCGACAGCGCCCCAGTGCGGCAACTGTTCCGGCTGGCGCAGACCGACGCCATCGAGGCGGCGCTGTGCCGGACGTGCCTGGTTTACCTGTCGGGAATCACGCTCTCCTTGTTCGACGAGGCGAGCCGCGACCGCCTGTTCGGAGTGCTCGCAAACGCTCGCGGGCAAGGTGCCCGCATCGCATTCGACACCAACTTCCGCCCAAGTGGCTGGCCGGATCGGGCCGTAGCCCGCAAAGCGTACGACCAGGCGTTTCGCGGCAGTGACCTCGTGCTGGCCAGCGTGGAGGATTGTGCGTTGCTGTACGGCGAGGCCGAGCCACAGGTCGTCATCAACAGGCTACGCACGGCGGGCGTTCCCGAGATCGTGGTGAAGCTCCCAACGCCCGCGTGCCATGTCATGGCCGATGGATTCGGCGCGGTGGTCGAGGCGGCCGCCGTGGAGGACGTCGTCGATACGACGGCGGCAGGAGACAGCTTCGCGGCGGGCTATGTGGCGGCCCGCCGCGCCGGCAGCGATCCGGTTGCCGCGGCTCGCATTGGCCATCAGCTGGCGGGAGTGGTCGTCCGCCACCGCGGAGCCATCATCCCCAAGGCGGCCATGCCTAAGATCATCTTCGGGTGCGAGGCGTCATGAGCGAACGATCGGAGTCCCTTGCTAACCTTCTTCGTGCCGCCCGACTTGTCGCCGTGCTGACGATCGAACGGGTGGATCAAGCGGTGCCGCTTGCGCGCGCCCTGGTCGCCGGAGGGGTGCGGACGCTGGAGATCACGCTCCGCACCGCGGCGGGGGTGGACGCCGCTGCCGCCATCAAAGGCGGTGTGCCAGAGGCCGTGGTGGGCCTGGGCACAGTGATGACAGGGAGTGACCTGGAACTCGCAAAGTCCCTGGACCTGCCATTCGCCTTCAGTCCCGGCGCGACGCCCGAACTGCTGGACGCCGCGGCGGCGTTGCGCATCCCGTTCATTCCGGGCCTCGCCACAGCCTCGGAGCTGATCGCGGCGATCAGCCGGGGGTTCACGACCGTGAAGCTGTTTCCAGCCGAGCAGGTGGGCGGCGTTGCCGCACTGAAGGCGCTTGCCGGCCCTTTCCCTTCGGTGCGCTTCAACCCGACCGGCGGCGTCAGCGAAGCCAACATGAATGCCTATCTGGCGCTGCCCAACGTGGTGGCCGTCGGCGGCTCCTGGCTAGCCCCCGCGGTGGATATCGAGGCCAGAAACTGGGGGGCGATCACCAACCGGGCGAAACGGGCCATGGAACTTGCCCGTGCATGACTGGAACCTACGTCGCGGCCGCGGCAGCGTTAAAGTTTTGATCGACTGAGCAGAGCGAACAAATGAAGCCGGAAATCCTGTTGCTGGAACCGATGATGCCGGAAGTTGAAGCCAAGCTCGAAGCGGCCTGCGTGGTGCATCGCCCGCCGAAGCCGCCGGATGACGCGGACTTTGTCGCCCGGGTGGCGCCAAACGTCCGAGGTATCGTGACCGGTGGCGCCACTGGGGTGAGTAACGCTGTCATGGACGCACTGCCGAAGCTGGAGATCGTCGCGATCAATGGGGTAGGAACCGATGCTGTCGATCTCGTGCGCGCAAAGGAGAGGGGCGTGCGCGTCACCAACACGCCAGATGTCCTGACCGACGATGTGGCGGATCTCGCTATGGCTCTGATGCTTGCAGTGTCGCGACAGCTCCTGGCGGCTGACCGATTTGTGCGGGACGGAAAATGGGAACGTCAGGAGAGTATTCCGCTGGCGCGGAAAGTTACTGGCAAGAAATTGGGAATTCTCGGCATGGGCCGTATCGGCCGAGCTATCGGCAAGCGGGCGGAGGGATTTGGTATGCAGATCGCCTACACCGACCTCCGCGCGTTCGACGACCTTCCCTATCGTCAGGTGCCGACTTTGCTTGAGTTAGCGAAGGAGTCGGACATCCTGATCGTCGCAGCGTCTGGCGGCGCGCAATCCCGTGGAATCGTCAACCGCGCGGTCATGGACGCACTTGGGCGGGAGGGCATACTGGTGAACATAGCTCGCGGGACATTGGTGGACGAGTCGGCACTGGTAGCGGCGCTCAAGGCCGGTACATTGGGGGGCGCCGGGTTGGACGTGTTCCTGGACGAACCGAACGTACCGAAAGAGCTGCTGACGATGGGGCACCTCGTGCTTCAGCCGCACCGCGCGAGCGCCACGGTCGAGACGCGAATTGCCATGAGCGATTTGGTGCTTGCCAATCTCGCAGCGCATTTTGGAGGCAAGGATCTGCTGACCGCTGTTGTGTGATTCTTGGAAGCGCACGGCTCGGCGCGCGGCCAGGATGGAGGGTTTGCGCGTGCAAGCCTGGCTTAACTTCGTCGCGACCGAGCCGCACACGACGTTCAGCCCCCGGGCTCTGGCATCAGGAGACGACGGAGAGCACCAAAGCGGTGTGCCAGCCGCTGGCGGCCAGCCCGGCGAACAGTGTCGCGCGGGCGGCCTCGTACAGCGGCTGGTTCCCGTCCGTTCATGTGCGTCGCCCATCCCTGGCTCCCTCCGGGCCGGCCGCATCCGGCCAGCCTGCATCCCGAATTTACGAAAGTCACTTGCATCATGCTAGTGGCCTCCTATACTCTATGCCCATGCAGCGCAAGAGCTTCGGCAACATGCAGTGCCCGATCGCCCGCAGCCTGGAGCGCGTGGGCGAGTGGTGGTCCATCCTAATCCTGCGCGACGCCTTCTATGGCCTCACGCGGTTCGACGAGTTCCAGAAGAGCCTGGGCGTGGCGCCCAACATGCTGACGCGCCGGCTCAACGCCCTCGTCGAGGCGGGCCTGTTGGAGCGGCGCCGCTATTCCGAGCGCCCGCCGCGTGACGAGTACGTGCTGACCAAGCGCGGGCGCGACTTCCATCCGGTGCTGCTTGCCCTGCTCGCCTGGGGCAACAAGCACTTCGCTCCCGAGGGAGCCAGCGTGCAGCTCGCTCGCGCGGAGACGGGCGCCCCGGTCGAGCCGATGCTGGTGGATCGCGCGACCGGCGAGCGGCTCGCAGGTCCGGCCTTCATCCTCGCTCCAGGGCCGGCGGCGGATGACAGGACGCGGCAGCGCCTCGGAGAGCGCGGCCGCCTTCCATTTGCCGGAAAGGCGCAGTCATGAACGATCAGGTGGTCGGCCGGGTTCTGCCGGAGGATGCGATCTCCCGGCCGGACGCAAGCTCTCCGGGGCGGCAGCGCGGGGGGCGCCAGCTAGCCTTGGCCGCGCTTGGCCTCGGCGCGCTCATGGCAGTCGGTTACTACGGCTACGACTGGTGGATCGCCGGCCGATTCACGGAAACTACGAACGATGCCTATGTCGGCGGCGATGTCACGCCGATCGCCCCGCATGTCGCGGGCTTCGTGCGCCAGATCCTCGTTGCCGACAACCAGCGCGTTGAAGCCGGGCAGACGCTGATCCGGCTCGACCCGCGCGACTTCCAGGCGGCGCTCAACCACGCCGAGGCCGTGCTGGACGCGCAGGAAGCGGCGCTCGCCAGTGCTCAGGCGAGGCGCGTTCAGCAGCAATCGGTCATTGATGGCGTGATGGCCGATCTGACGGCAAGGCAGGCGCAGGCGGCGTTCGCCGCCGCAGAGACGCGGCGCTACAGCGCGCTTGTGCTGACTGCGGCCGGCTCCCGCCAGAACGCCGAGAAGGCGCTCGCCGAGGACAGGGCCGCCAGGGCCGCCGTGATCGCCGCCCAGGCCGCGCTGCGAGCCGCGAAGCAGCAACTCGCGGTGCTCGACACTGAGCTCGCCCAGGCGAAAGCGAATGTGGGGCAGGCCTCGGCCGGCGCCCGCACCGCGCGGCTCAACCTCGGCTATACGGACATCGCCGCTCCGGTCGCCGGCTATGTCGGCGACCGCTCCGCCCAGGTCGGCGCCTATGTGGCGGCCGGCACCAACCTGCTCTCGGTCGTGCCCGCGAGCGGGCTGTGGATCGATGCCAACTTCAAGGAAGACCAGATCGCCCGCATGAGGCCGGGGGATGCGGCGAGGATCGTCGCCGACGTGCTGCCGGGGCGCACGCTCCATGGCCATGTCGAGAGTCTCGCGCCGGCGACCGGAGCGGTGTTCAGCGTCATCCCGCCGCAGAACGCCACCGGCAACTTCACCAAGATCGTGCAGCGGGTGCCCGTGCGCGTCGGGCTGGACGGCGACGCCGCCGAGCTTGGATTGCTGCGGCCGGGTCTTTCCACCACAGTCAGCGTGAACGTTCGGACGCGTGCGCCATGACCAGCGCGCCAACGAGCATGGTCCGCGCGGTGCTGCCTTTCGCGGTGATGTGCGTCGGCATGTTCGTGGCGCTGCTCGACATTCAGATCGTCGCCTCTTCCCTCGCCGACATCGGCGGCGGCCTGTCGGCGGCGCAGGATGAGATCGGTTGGGTGCAGACCGCCTACCTGATCGCCGAGATCGTGATGATCCCGCTCTCGGGCTGGCTCACGCGCGTGTTCTCGACCCGCTGGCTATTCGCCGCCTCGGCGCTCGGCTTCACATTGTCCAGCATTCTATGCGGATTCGCCTGGAGCATCCAGAGCATGATCGTCTTCCGTGCCCTGCAAGGGATGCTCGGCGCGGCGATGATCCCGACCGTGTTCACCTCCTCCTTCCACTATTTCGAGGGCCAGCGGCGCGTCTATGCGGCGGCTGTCATCGGGACGATCGCTTCTATCGCGCCGACGCTGGGGCCTGTCATCGGCGGCTGGATCACCGACACGCTCAACTGGCACTGGCTGTTCTATGTGAACCTGGTCCCCGGATTGCTGGTCGCGCTCGGCGTGGCGCTGCTGGTCGATATCGACAAGCCAGACCTGTCGCTGCTGGCCGATGCCGACTATCCCGGCATCGCGCTGATGGCGGTCGCGCTTGGCACGCTGGAATATGTTCTGGAAGAGGGCGCGCGCTGGAACTGGTTCGACGACTCCACCATCCGCAACTGCGCCATCATCTCGGGGTTGAGCGGCATCTTGTTCATCGCACGGAGCCTGACCTACCGCAATCCCGTGGTGGATCTGCGGGCGCTCGCCAACCGCAACTTCCTGCTCGGCTGCATCCTGTCGTTCGTGACCGGGATCGGCATTTTCAGCACGATCTATCTGACACCGCTGTTCCTTGGCTATGTGCGCGGCCTCTCCGCCTGGCAGACCGGGATTGCGGTCTTCTCGACCGGCGTCGCCTCGGTGGTCGGCGTGCCTGCCTACGTGGCGCTCGGGCGCAAGATCGACTTGCGCTGGCTGATGATGGCGGGCCTGGCCAGCTTCGGCCTGTCAATGTGGAGCTTCACCTTCATCACCAGCGATTGGGACGGCGATCAGTTCCTGATCCCGCAGATCCTGCGCGGCTTCCCCCAGGTCTTCGCTGTCGCCCCCAGTGTCACGCTCGGCCTCGGCAGCCTGCCGCCGGCGCGGCTGAAATACGCGAGCGGCTTGTTCAACATGATGCGCAACCTGGGCGGCGCGGTTGGGATCGCGATCTGCGGCGCGGTGCTGAACGACCAGACGAACCTGCACTTCCTGAACATTGCCTCGACGCTGACGCCCGCCAATCATGCCATGAGCGACCTGCTGGCCGATGTTGGCGGCAAGCTGACGCATGTGCTCGGCTCCTCGCCGGCTGGGCATCTCGCGGCCTTGGAGCGGTTGCGCGCCATCGCCTATCGCGAAGCCTCGACGATGGCCTACGCCGACGCGTTCCGCGCGATCATGGCAGCCTTCCTGGCCGCGACCCCGCTTGTCCTCCTGATGCGGAAAGTCGCCCCGCCGAAAGCGCCGCCAACCGACGCGCACTGAGCCGCGCGGACCCTTGAGGGGATGGAGTGCGCCGCCGCTTCGGCTCGGGGTAGAATGGCACCGACGCCAGCAGCCTTTGGGTGCCCCGCAACCATCCTCGACACAAGCCGGCTCGCACCCGTGTCACGGGTCCGCCATAGTGCTCGGGCGACGCAAGCTTGCCGGGAGATCCCCATGGCCACTGTCCGCGAGCCCATCCTGCATCCGATCCCCATCGACGACCTGCGGCCGACGCAAATCACGGTCGGGATGCGCGAGGTCGAGGCGAAGCGCAAAGGATGGCGCACCAAGACCGGCGACAAGGGTGCCGAGTTCCTCGGCCGGCACATGGTACCCGTCATCCTGGGGCCGAAGGAACGCCACTACGTCATCGATCATCACCACCTCGCTCGCGCTCTGCGCGAGGAGGGGGTTCAGGATGTGCTGGTCACGATCGTCGCCGACCTCAAGCGACTCGATCGGGAGTCCTTTTGGTTCGTGCTCGACAATCGCGGCTGGATGCACCCGTTCGACGACCAGGGGCGCCGCCGCGGCTACGAGGACATCCCGAAATCGGTCGGGGATCTGGTGGATGACCCGTTCCGTTCGCTTGCCGGCGAGCTGCGGCGCCTCGGCGGCTTCGCCAAGGACACCACGCCGTTCAGCGAGTTCCTGTGGGCGGACTTCCTGCGTCGGCGCCTTAAGCGCAAGATGGTCGAGGCCGACTTCGATGCAGCGGTGGAACAGGCCCTGCGCCTCGCGCGGAGCGAGGAGGCCGACTACCTGCCTGGATGGTGCGGCGCCGTCGCACAGTGACGTGGGGTTGTTTCATGCAGCGAGGGGAGAACGTCATGCAAACGCGCAGCCTGTGCCGGTCGGGGCTCGAGCTGCCGCCCGTCATCTTCGGCGGCAACGTCTTCGGCTGGACTGTGGACAAAAGCACCTCCTTCCGCCTGCTCGACGCCCTGGTGGAGGCCGGGCTGAACGCGATCGACACCGCGGATGTCTATTCCGCCTGGGCTGCCGGTCATGCAGGCGGCGAGTCCGAGGCGATCATCGGTGACTGGATGAAGG
>DATFDN010000030.1:0-16421 GCA_035252035.1 Acetobacteraceae bacterium
GCGGGATAGCGACAGCGTATCCCGCCGTCCACCGATGCGCTGCTGGTTTGGCGGCGGAATGCGCCGCGCTTTTCCGCCCTACCCTCTCCCTTGCCAGGTTGTCGCACCCATCGGCCTAGACGTTACATTGGATAGTCTCGCGGGGAGCCGTATCGCCGCAGCGCCGACTCAGCCTCGGCCTCGATCGCGCGGCGGCGGGCTTGCAAGTCGGGCTCCTGCGCGCGCAGCACCTGACGGATGAGCGTCGCCTCGCGGGAGTTGATCGCGCGCGGGCTTTCGAGGAACACCGCCTTCCGCAGCGCGGGGTCGGCGCGCAGGATGCCTTGCAGCATGTCCTGGTCGTTGCGCACCAAGTCCCAGCTTCCCGCGGCGCGCAATTCCGCGTCGCTGATGCGCGCGAAGGCGTCGTTCCAGGCGGCGATGAGGGCGCGGCAGGCCGGATGGCGGAGGTTGAAGAATGCCACCCCGTCATTCACCTCCCAGTCGGGCACCGCCTCTCCGGCCGGCACGAGCACGGCCGCGCACTCCGCCTTCGCGCGCAGATAGGATCGCACGTCCCAGGCGAGATCGACGACCAGGGCATCGGCATCGAGATAGAGCACCCAGCCGGTGAAGCCCTGCTCCACGTATTCGCGCAGCAGCGCGATGCGGTTGAAGGCGGCGTGCCAGGGGTGAAAGCCCCGCTTTATGCCGATGAATCCGACGTAGGCGAGGCCATGCCGGGCGCAGAACGCGCGGTTCGCGCGCGAGGACGCGACCAGCAGATCGAGATAGGCGAACGGATCGCAGGTCTGCACCAGGACGACATCGCCCGTGCCGCCCCAATCCCGCGCCGTCAGGCGGCCCCGCGCGCGTGCCGCCCGCCGCCCGATCAGGCGGGCGCGGACACGCTCGAACAGGCGGTTCACCGCGAGGGTCCGCGAGGACTCATGTCGCGCAAGCGGGGTTCATGGGCAGGAAAGCCTCCGCCGCGGGCAGGGTGGCGAGCGGCTTGTAGAGATCCCATCCGCTGCCGCTCTCGCCCGGCGCCTTCACCTCGTACAAGGTCATGTCGTAGAGCACGCGCCCATCGGCGCGCACCTTGGCCTGGTGGCCCATGTAGTCCACGGGCAGGGCGCGCATCGCCCGGGCAACGGCGAGCGCGTCGGTGCTGTGCGCCTGCGCCATGGCGCGCAAGAAGTGCCGCACGGCCACGTAAATGGCCGCTTGGTTTCGCGTCGGCATTGCCTTGCGGACCGCGAAGAAACGCTCGGCGAACGCGCGGGCCGTCGCGCTCTGCTCCCAGTAGAAGCCTGAGGACAGCACGAGGCCCTGCGTGGCTTCGAGGCCGAGCGCGTGTACGTCGGTCAGATAGACCAGGAACGCCGCGAGGCGCTGGCGGCCGCCACGGTTGAGGCCGAACTCGCCTGCCTGCTTGATCGCGTTCACCAGATCGCCGCCCACCGCCGCGAGCCCGACCACCTGCGCCCCGGAACTGGCGGCCTGGACAAGCTGGGTGGAAAAGTCAGTGTTGCCGATCGGGAACAACGTGGAACCGAGAACGGTGCCGCCGCTCTGTTCGATCACCCGCGTGGCGGCCTCCTGGAGCTGGTGGCCGAAGGTGAAATCCACGGTGATGAAGAACCAACTCTTGCCGCCCCTCTCGACCACCTTCCTCGCGGTTCCGGTCGTGATCGCGTGCGTGTCGTCGGCCCAATGCGTGCTGACCGGCGTGCAGAACTTCGATGTGAACTCGCTGATCGCGGCGGCGGTTATCATGACGGTGCGCTGCTTCTCCTGGGCGATGTTCAGGACGGCGAGCGCGACCGGCGTCACGGGCAGGTCGGTGATGGCGGCGACGCCGCTGTCGTACCAGGCCCGCGCGATCGCGCCGGCGACATCGGGTTTGTTCCGCGTGTCCCCCAAGATCACCTGGAGGGGGCGCCCCAGCACGGTTCCGCCGAAATCGGCGACGGCCATGCGCGCCGCCTCCAGGCTCCCTGGCCCTCCGCTGTCGGCATACGGGCCGGCCGCATCGGTCAGCACGCCAATCGAAAGCGGCGCGCCCTGCGCGCGCGCGGCGCCGGCCAGCAACGCGCCACTTCCAAGTGCCATCAGGCCGCGGCGACCGATCATTCCCTGCCTCGCCTCCACAACTTTACATGGGCGCCTCTATCAAGAGGCGTCAGGTTGGCGTTCCGGGGCGGTGTTGCGGAAGGCGGGAAGCGCGAGCGCGGCGGCTTCGGCGCGCAGCAATGCCGGGTAGGACTCCAGCGGGCAGCGTAGGCGGCGCGCGTTGGCCAGCTGCGGCACGAGACAGATATCGGCCAGGGTCGGCGCGTTGCCATGGCAGAACGGCCCGGTATCGTTGCGGACCATGGCTTCAACGGCACCCAGCCCCTCGGCGATCCAGTGCGCGTACCATGCGTTCCGCGCCGCCTCGTCTTGCCCCAGCACCGATTTCAAGTAGCGGAGCACGCGAAGATTGTTCAACGGATGGATGTCGCAAGCAATCGTGAGGGCGATGGAGCGGACCTGGGCACGCGCCAGCGCCTCGGGAGGCAGCAGCGCAGGTGTGGGATGCGTCTCCTCAAGCCAGTCGATAATGGCCAAGGACTGGCCCAGGATCACGCCGTCGTCCGTCTCCAGGGTCGGCACCAAGCCGGTTGGATTCGTCCGCCGGTATTCGGGCGTGTTCTGCTGGCCGCCATCCTTGAGCAGGTGAACATAAATTGGCGTCCATGCAACGCCTTTGAGCGCCAAGGCGATGCGGACCCGCCACGCGGCGGAGGAGCGGAAATATGTATAGAGCTTCATGCAAGCCCCGCGCTGTTGGAAGGGAAGGCCTCGCGCCATAGCCTCCGGCCGGCATATCGGCATTGTCAACCTGACGGTTCCATGCTTTTGGATCGGCCGCACTGGAAACTTCTGAGGAAATCACAACTTGTAGCCGGCGCCAGCGTTAAGGCATGGCCATGTCAACTGCAAGCGGCCGGTCCAGCCGGATCGGCGCCTAGGATCGCAAAGAATGAGCACAGTGGTTCATATGAAAACGACCAATCATTCCTCGGCAGGCGGGGCGGAAACCGCGGAGGAGGACTTCCAGCTCGACAGCTATCTCCCGTATCGCCTCGCCGTGGCCGCCGCGAGCGTGAACCGCCTGATGGCGCGGCGCCTGGCGGATTCCTACAGGCTGTCGATTTCGGAGTGGCGGGTCTTGGCGGTTGTCGCGCGTGCCGGCGTGCTGTCCCCGAGCACGGTCGGCGCGGTCGCTTCCATGGACAAGGTGAAGGTCAGCCGCGCGGCGGCCAGCCTGATCGCGCGTGGCTTCCTGAAGCAGTCGCAAGACCCGCATGACGGCCGCGGGCGGTTGCTGCGCTTGACGCGCAAGGGGCACACCGTCCATGGCAAGCTAGTCGCCGAAGCGCGCGACATGGAACAGCAGCTCGCGCAGGGATTGACGCGGTCGGAGTGGACGGCGCTGTTCAACACGCTGCGTCGGCTGGAGTCGCACGCCCTTAGCTTGGGCGGCGCCGAGGACGAGGCAGAGGCGGCGGACTAGGGCGCGCTTGCACAGGCATGGCGATGCGCTGACGCGCGGGAAGCAAGCAGGGCGGGACAGCGAAGCGTGTCCCGCCCTGCGGCGCGCTGGCGGCGGAATGCGCCGCGGTTTTCCGCCCTGCGATCATTGACGCGGAATTAACAGCGGCGCCTGATAGATACACTTTCAACTCATCGGTGGGAGTACAATCGCATGATGCGAGGCTGCTCCTTGCTCAGCCGCCACCCGCTGGCGCGGGTGCTGGCTCGCGTGTGACCAAATCCCCACGTTGTCCGTCAGGCCGTTCCAGCACCAGGCGGCGATCGTGAAACTCCGCCACGCTCGGGCGGTGGGCGATGGAGACGATCGTGGTCGCGGGCAGGCGCCGTTTCAGCACGCGGTAGAGTTCTGTCTCCGCCTCGGGGTCCAGGCTGGCCGTCGCCTCATCGAGGAACAGCCAATCCGGGCGCGCGAGCAAGGCGCGGGCGAGCGCGACGCGCTGCTGTTCGCCGCCGGAGAGGCGCTGTGCCCAATTCGCATCCTCGTCGAGATAGGGAATGAGGTTTGGGAGGCCCGAGTCCTCAAGCGCGCGTTCGATTTCCAGCTGCGGAACGCTTCCGGGCGGAGCGGGGTACGTCACGACATGGCGGAGCGTGCCGAGCGGGATATAGGGACGCTGCGGCAGGAAAAGGCAGGTCTCGGCGGGACGCTCCACTCGGCCCTGGCCGAATGGCCAGATGCCGGCGACGGCGCGAAACAGCGTTGACTTGCCCGATCCGGACCGGCCGGTGATGACCACCGATTCCCCAGGACGGAACCGAAGGGATGCGTGATCCAGGATGGGCGTGCCATCCGGCAGCGCCAGCGTGATGTCGTCGAACCGGAACACGCGGTCGGGCGAGGTCGCGAAGCTGAAGCCCTGACCGGCGGCCCGGGCCACCACCACGGCCCGATGGAAACCCGCCAGACGTTCGACGACCGCGCGCCACTGCGCCAAGGTTGCATAGGCATTCACGAACCATGACAGCGATTCTTGCACGCGGCCAAAGGCCCCGGCGGTCTGGGTCAGGCCACCCAGCTCGATCTGCCCGCTGAAGTAGCGGGGGGCGGCAACCACGAAGGGGAAGATGATGGCGATCTGGCTATAGCCCGCGACCAGCGCGTTCAGGCGCTTGATGCGCGTCATGATGCTCCACCAGTTGAGGATCACGGCGCGGAACCGGTCTTGCAGGTTGCCCTTTTCCTCCATCTCACCGCCGTACAGGGCCACGCCCTCGACGTTCTCGCGCAGGCGCACCAGGGCGTATCGGAAATCCGCCTCAACTCTCTGCTGGCTGAAGCGCAGCGCGATCAACGGTCGTCCAACGAGGTGAGTGAGCCATGTGCCCAGCATCGCATAGGCCAGCGCCACCCATACCATGTAGCCCCACACCGTGACGCCGAACACCGTGATCTCTCCCGACAGGCCCCACAGGATGCCGACGAAGCTCACGAACGAGACGATGTTGGAGAGGAAGTCCACGCTGAGCGAGAGCGTGGTGGCGACGAAATCGCGAATGTCCTCGGCGATGCGCTGGTCGGGGTTGTCGGTGCCGATGCCGCCCGACTCGCCGGCGAGGCTGATCCGGTAGTAGGCGCGATCGGCCAGCCACTCGTCGAGGAAGCGCCGGGTGAGCCAGCGACGCCAGCGGATTTGCAGCCACTGGTTCAGGTACGTGGCGTAGATCGAGACCACGATATAGACCGCGACCACGCCACAGAAGCCCGGCATGATCCATCCCCCAGGGGTGCGCCGCCAGGTGAACAGCAGGTCGATGAACGCCTGGTAATTCTTCGTTTGCAACGAATTGAAGAACAGCCGGTTCCAGAAATTGAGCACGACGTTCATGCCGACCATGGACAGGTTCAGCGCGATGATCGCGATCAGCAAGGTCCAGGCGGACCATTTCTCCTCGGACCGGAAATAGGGGCGGGCGAGTCGCCACACGTCGGAGAGGAAGGTGGAGATGGCTTTCATGCGGCGGCGTTCACCTCGATGGCGGCGTCGATGGATGCGAGCCAGGCTTCTAGCCTGCTCCGGTTCGCGCCGAAATCCGAATAGCCGTACAGGCTGCGCGAATACAGGACGAGCTGACTCTCCCCGGACGGGGTCGCCATGACTTGGGCGGAGATGAGGTCGGGGAAGTTCAGCACGCGGCTGCGCGCGACCCATTGCGCCTGGAGCCCCGCCGCGCCCTCGGAGGCGAGGAATGTCCGCGCCTGCCTGGCCGCGACGGCGCGCAGCACGGCGAACAGGCGCCGCGGCGGCACGGGATAAGTTGGGGTGACGCGATCAGGGGCGGGGGCGAAGCCAGCCGGGGCGGCGAGCGCGCTGTTGGGGCTGCTTGGGCGCGTGAGCCGCGTGACGTCGAACGTGGTCAGTGGCACACCTTGCGCGCCTTGCACCGCGCAGGCCGGCAGCAGTCGGCCGAGCAGCCGGGCCAGGAGCGTCATGAGGTGGGTGCGGGACGGCAGGCGGACATCGAGCGCAGATGCACCCGTGTGCGATCCATCGCAAGCGACAACTGCGAGCGCGCACGCAGACGATCGACCAAGCGCCTGAACGTGCGGGAGTTCCTTGACCGAAGGGGAGGGTATTCTCTACCGTTCGGAAATGAATACCGTCACCCGGGCGCATCTCGCCGAAACGATCTACGCGCAGGTCGGCCTGTCGCGCAACGAATCCGCCGACTTGCTGGAGACGGTGCTGGAGCGGCTGGCCGCGACGCTGGAATCCGGGCAATCGGTCAAGATCAGCGGCTTCGGCACGTTCTCGGTCCGCCAGAAGGGGCGCCGGGTCGGGCGCAATCCCAAGACCGGCCAAGAGGTGCCGATCCTGCCGCGCCGCGTGCTCGTGTTCCGGCCGAGCCAGGTGCTGAAGGCCCGGATCAACGGCAGCGAGCCGCCCGCCGACGGCGCGGGCGCGTCCGACGACGAATGAGTGATCCGAGCGAGGGCGAGGAGCCAGGCGGCCGAGTTCGGCCGAAAAAGGCGCCGACCGCCTTCCGCACGATCAGCGAGGTTGCCGACGAGCTGCACATCCCCCAGCATGTCCTGCGCTTCTGGGAGACCAAGTTCCCCCAAGTGCGGCCGCTCAAGCGCGGCGGGGGGCGCCGCTACTACCGGCCGGACGACATCACGCTGCTGCGCCGGATCTCGGATTTGCTTTATGTACAGGGCTATACGATCAAGGGTGTGCAGCGCCTGCTGCGCGAGGGCGGGGGCCGGCTCTCGGACGACATTCCCCCCGCCGCCCCCGAGGAGCGGGCCGCCGCCGCCGCTGAACGGGCCATGCTCGTGCCAAGCGAGACGGAAGCGGGGGCGCCCCCCGAATCCGCCGCGCCGGCGCCCCGCCCCGTGGCCCTCGCCGAACAGGAGGCCGAACGGCTGCGCGCCGTCTTGGTTGAAACCCTGCGCGAACTGGAGCGGCTGCGCGAATTGCTCGCCTGAGCGGCGTTGCCGCGCGCCCCTCGCGCTGTTAAGAGAATGCCCTGGCCGGAGCGTAGCGCAGCCTGGTAGCGCATCAGTCTGGGGGACTGGGGGTCGTGGGTTCAAATCCCGCCGCTCCGACCAGCCGGTTCCGCAACAACGAGCGAGCGCACCATCGTTGCGAGCATGGCACCCCCCCGCTGTCTCGCACGCCGCGAGCCATTGCGGTCATGTCGGCCCGCTCGCGACCTGGCCACCCTGCTGTCCCAGCAAGTAATCCTGCCACCGCTGGCGCAGCGCCACCTTGTTGAGCTTGCCGGTCGCCGTGTGGGGCAGCTCGTCCACCACGATCACGGCGTCGGGCAGCCACCACTTCGCGACCTTCCCCTCGTAGAGCGCGAGGACGGACGCGGGATCGACCGACCGGTCCGGCTTGGGCAGAACCAGCAGGAGGGGACGCTCCATCCAGCGCGCGTGGCGGGCGTTGATGACCGCCGCCTCCGCGACATCGGGATGGGAGACGGCGATGTTCTCCAGCGCGATCGAGCTGATCCACTCGCCCCCCGACTTGATCACGTCCTTGGAGCGGTCCACCAGCTCCACGAACCCGTTCGGATCGATCGTCGCGACGTCGCCGGTGGCGAACCAGCCATCCTTGTCCGCCGCCCCCTCCGCGCCCCGGCCGAGGTACTCGCGGCAAATCCACGGGCCGCGCACGAGCAGATCGCCGAAGGCCACGCCATCCCAGGGCAGATCGCGCCCCTCCGCATCGACAATCTTGATCTCGGTCCCGAAGACCGGCCTGCCTTGCTTCAGGCGCAGCCGCGTCGCGTCCTCGCCTGACAGCCCGGCGGTCTGGGGCAGCGGGGCATAGGCGGTGACGAGCGGGCTCGTCTCGGTCATGCCCCAGGCTTGCTGCACCTCTACCCCGTATGCGGCGAACCCTTCGATCATGGCCCGCGGCACGGCCGAGCCGCCGGAGAAAATTCTTTTAAGGTAAGGCAGTTGCTGCCCGGTCTCGCGTAGATGGGTGAGCACGGCGAGCCAGACCGTCGGCACCGCCCCGGTGTAGGTGACGCGCTCCTCGTTCAAGAGCCGCACCAGGCTCGCCGGATCCAGGTGCCGGCCCGGAAGGATCAGGGCGGCGCCCACCATCGGCGCCACATAGGGCACCGCCCAGGCCGCGGCGTGGAACATCGGCGCGCCGGGCAGCATCCGGTCCACGGCGCGCAGGCCGAAATAATCGGCCGTGTTCGCGGCCATCGCGTGCAGCAGCGTGGAGCGGTGGCTGTAGAGCACGCCCTTCGGCCGGCCGGTCGTGCCCGACGTGTAGCAGAGCGCGGCGGCGGTGTTCTCGTCGAAGCTCGGCCAGTCGTACGCCTCGTCCGCCTCGCCCATCAACGTCTCGTAACAATACAGGGCCATCCCGGACGGCAGGCGCGGCGCGGGCATCTCCTCGGGTCCAGCCATCACCACGACGGCGCGCACGCAAGCGGCGACCGCCGGGGCGATGGTCTCGATCAGCCCGGCGAAGCTCGCATCGGCGAACACGACGGAATCGCCCGCGTGGGTCATGATATAGGCGATGTCATCCGGCGCGAGGCGCGGGTTGACCGTGTGGCAGACCGCGCCCGAACCCGAGATCGCGTAGAACAGCTCCAAATGCCGGTGCGTGTTCCAGGCGAGCGTCGCCACGCGGTCGCCCGGCCGCGCGCCAAGCCGTTCGAGTACGCGCGCGAGGCGGCGCGCGCGGCGTTCCACCTCGGCGTAATTGCTGCGGTGCCGCGACCCCTCGCCCAGCACCGAGACCACCTCGGCCGTGCCATGATGCCGCGCGGCGTGGCGGACGATCGAGGAGATCAGCAGCGGCTGCGTCTGCATCAAACCCAGCATGAACGTCTCCCGTTGTCGCTTGTTCTCACGCGGCCGCGCGCGCGTCCTCCAGGATCATCGCGGCCGCCTTCTCGCCAATCATGATGGAGGGCGCGTTGGTGTTGCCGGCGACGATCACCGGCATGATGGAGGCGTCGGCGACCCGCAGCCCCCTGATGCCATGCACGCGCAGGCGCGGATCGACCACGGCGTTCACCTCGCGCCCCATCCGGCAGGTGCCGACCGGATGCAGGTTGGACACGCCGCGCGCGCGGATGTCGGCGAGCAGCTCGGCGTCGCTTTGGACCGCCGGGCCGGGCAGCGTTTCCTCCGCCACATAGGGCGCCAGCGCGGGCTGCGCCGCGATCCGGCGCGCGAGCCGCATTCCCGCGATCAGCGCCTGCGCATCGTACTCGGTGCGCAGGAAGTTGAAACGGATTTCCGGGGCCGCCAGCGGGTCCGGGCTGGCGATGCGCACCGTGCCGCGCCCCTCCGGGCGCAAATGCACGGGACTCAGCGAAAAGCCGGGGAATGGATGGGAGATGACGCCCGCCTTGGTCCGCTCAAGCGTGCTCCAGGCGAACATGTTCATCTGCAAGTCGGGCCGCTCCAGCCGCGGATCGCTGCGCGTGAAGGCACCGACATAGAGCCCGTTGCCCGACATCGGCCCGGCGCGGCCGAACGCGTACCGGGCGCCGGCGAGGAGTTTGCGCACCGGGTTCCGGTGCAGCTCGTTCAACGTGATCGCCTTCGTGCAGCGGAACGACACGTACGTGTTGAAATGGTCCTGGAGGTTGGCGCCCACGCCCGGCATGTCGGCCAGCACCTCGATGCCGTGCGCGGCCAGCAGATCGGCCGGTCCGAGCCCCGAGAGCTGGAGCAATTGCGGCGAGCCGTACACGCCGCCGGAGGCCACCACCTCGCCCCTGGCGCGCGCGATCCGCTGCCCGCCCGGCGTATGGTACGCGACGCCCGTGGCGCGGCCATTCTCGATCAGGATGCGCGTCGCGTGCGCCTCGGTGCGGACAACCAGGTTGGCGCGCGCGCGGGCGGGGCGGAGATAAGCTGACGCGGCGCTCCAGCGGCGGCGGTCGTTGGTCGTCGTTTGATACCAGCCGGCGCCCTCCTGCCGCGCGCCGTTGAAGTCGGGGTTCGGCGGCACGCCCGCCTGGATGGTCGCCCCCAGCATGGCGCGCGCCAGCTCCCACTGGTACGGCTGGTCGCTGACGCGCAGCGGGCCGCCGACGCCGTGATACTCGTCGGCGCCGCACTCCTGGTCCTCGGCCCTCTTGAAGTAGGGAAGGACGGATTCCCAGTCCCAGCCCTCGCAGCCGCGCTGGCGCCACTCGTCGTAGTCGGCGTGGTCGCCGCGCATGTAGATCATGCCGTTGATCGAACTGGTGCCGCCGAGCACCTTGCCGCGCGGCTGGTACATGCGCCGGTTGTTCAGCGCGGGCTCCGGCTCGCTCTCGAAACGCCAATTCAGGCGCGGGTGGCAGAACAGCTTGGCATAGCCGATGGGGATGTGAATCCACGGATTGCGGTCGCGTCCCCCGGCCTCCAGCAGCAGCACGCGATACCGCCCCGATTCCGACAGCCGCGCCGCGACCACGCAGCCCGCCGAGCCCGCGCCGGTGACGATAAAATCGAAGGTGCCGTCGTCGGTCATCGCGGCTCAGCTCCCTCTCCGCCCCTCGGGGCGGAGAGGGGCGGGGTGAGGTGGGGGATTCCAGAGACAATCCTGTGCGCACACCGATGCGGAGCGGCGCCTGGGGCCTACTCGAAGGTCTCGGTTGGGATCGCGGAATACGACGCCTGCCGCATCCGGTTTTGGAGGAGAATGCGGGGATGGAGAGCGAAGGAATATTGTAGCATTCACACCGAGCGTCGCTGTTTCCCCCACCTCACCCCGGCCCTCTCCGCCCCGAGGGGCGGAGAGGGAGTTGAATCTGCCCCGCATTCCTACAAATCCCCCACCCGCACCCACGCCGCGATCAGCGCCACATGGACCCACCCGGCATACGCCCGCGCGATACGCGCGCGGAAATCCACCCGGAATGCCTCCGGGCGGCGTGTCATGCGCCTGGGGTCCATCCGCCTCTCCTCCGGTCGCCGCAAGTTTCAGAATGCCATCCGGGCGCGGGGCGACAATTCCGCGCGTCTCGTGGGCTGGTATCTTGCCCAACGCTGCGAATTCCGTCCATGGGGCGGGATTCCATTGCACGACCGATGCGCGGCAACTACCTGAAGGCGAAACCGGCGGGCGGGGACGCCCGCCCAGGAGGGACGATCCACCATGGATATCGGTCTCGGCCGTCTCGCCGACCTGACGCTCGACAGCCGCTACGCCGACCTCGACGCCCCGGTGCTGCTGTCCGGGGTGCAGGCGCTTGTCCGGGTCTTGCTGGAGCAGGCCCGCCTGGACCGCGCCGCCGGACGGCGCACCGCTGGCCTGGTCTCCGGCTATCGCGGCTCCCCGCTCGGCGGGCTCGACCAAGAGTTGTGGCGCCACCAAACGATCCTGGCGGCGCACGACGTCCGCTTCCAGCCGGGGGTGAACGAGGATCTCGCGGCCACCATGCTCTGGGGCGCGCAACAGATCGACGCCTTTCCGAACCGCAAGGTCGATGGCGTGTTCGGCATGTGGTACGGCAAGGGGCCGGGCGTGGACCGCTCGGGCGACGCGCTGCACTGCGCCACCATGCTCGGCACCTCGGCGCTGGGCGGCGTGCTGGCCGTGGCGGGCGACGATCATGGCGCGCACTCCTCCACCTACCCCCACCAGACCGAGCAGCTCTTCGCCGGCTGGTTCATCCCCGTGCTGAACCCCGCCTCGGTCCAGGACATCGTCGATTTCGGCCTGGCCGGGATCGCGCTCTCGCGTTTCTCCGGGCTTTGGATCGCGCTCAAGACCACCGCCGAGACCGCCGAGCAGTCGGCGACCATCACCATCCCGGCCGCCCGCGGCTTCGTCCGGCCGGATTTTCCCATCCCGCCGCACGGGCTCAATTACGATCCCCGCATGTCTTTCCCCGCCGACCGCATCGAGCTGGAGCGGCGGGTGATGAACGAGCGGCTGCCCGCCGTGCTCGCCTGGGCGCGCGCCAACCGGCTGGATCGCGTGGTCTCCGGCGCCGCCGACGCGCCGATCGGCCTTGTCACCGTGGGCAAGGCGCACACCGACGCGCTGCACGCGCTGCGCCGCATGGGGCTGGCCGGGAATCCACAGCTCGCCCTCTACAAGGTCGGCCTCACCTGGCCGCTGGAGACCGAGGGCCTGCGCGATTTCGCGCGCGGCAAGCGCGCCATCCTCGTCATCGAGGAGAAGCGCAGCTTCGTCGAAGCGCAGATCCGCGACGCGCTCTACAACCTGCCAGCGGACGAGCGGCCGGAGATCGGGGGCAAGGTGGACGCGCGCGGCGCTCCCCTGCTCTCCCCGCTCATGGAGTTGACCCCGGAGGATGTCGGCGCCGCCCTCGCGCGCTTCCTCACCGCGTCGGGCCTGAACGTGCCGGAGCCTCCCGCCGCGCCGCGCCCGCAGCGCCCGGCGGGGCTGCTGCGCCGCACCCCCGCCTTCTGCGCCGGCTGCCCGCACGGCACCTCCACCCGCCTGCCGGATGGCAGCTTCGCCACGGCGGGCATCGGCTGCCATTTCATGGCGCTCGACCATAGCGACGCCACCCGCACCTTCACGCACATGGGCGGGGAAGGCGTCACCTGGGTCGGCCTCGCCCCGTTCACCGGCACCAAGCACGTCTTTGCCAATCTCGGCGACGGCACCTACACCCACTCGGGCATCCTCGCGATTCGCCAGGCGGTCGCCGCCGGGACCGCGATCACCTACAAGATCCTGGTCAACGACGCCGTGGCGATGACCGGCGGCCAGCCCGCCGAGGGCGGCTTCACCGTCCCCCAGATCGCCGCCCAGGTCGCGGCCGAGGGCGTGAAGCGCATCGCCATCGTCGCCGACGAGGCCGAGCGCCTGCCCCCCGCCTCCGCCCTGCCAGCCGGCGCCACGCGGCACACGCGCGAGGATCTGGACGCGGTGCAGCGCGACCTGCGCGAGTACCCGGGGGTCTCGGCGCTGATCTACGATCAGGTCTGCGCCACCGAGAAGCGGCGCCGGCGCAAGCGCGGCAAGCTCGCCGAGGCCGCCCGCAGCGTGCAGATCAATCCCGACGTCTGCGAGAATTGCGGCGACTGCTCCGTGCAGTCCGCCTGCATCGCGATCGAGCCGGTTGACACGCCGCTCGGGCGCAAGCGGCGCATCAGTCCGACCGCCTGCAACGTCGATCTCTCCTGCCTCAAGGGCTTCTGCCCGAGCTTCGTCACCGTCGCCGGTCCGCCGCGCGCGCCCGATGCCGACCCGCACTGGGCCAATCTGGAGCAGGAGTTGGCCGAGCCCCTGCCCGCCCCGGCCCCGCCCCACCGTTCGCCTTGGCGGGCGCTGTTCGCGGGCATCGGCGGGGGCGGCATCGTGACCGCGGGCAAGATCCTGGCGATGGCGGCCCATCTCGAAGGCCGGGAGGTGCGCACGCTCGATTTCACCGGCCTGGCCCAGAAGAACGGCACCGTGGTCGCGCACGTGCAGATCGGCGAGCCCGATCAGCTCGACGTGGTGCGCGTCCCGCTCGGCGAGGCGGATCTGATGATCGCAGCCGACCTCGCCGTGGGGGCCGGGCCGAACGTGCTGGAACGCTGCGGCCCGCGCACGGCCGTGGTCGGCAACCTCGATCTCGCGGCGAGCGCGGATTTCAAGTTCGACCCGCGCCTCAGGATCGATGCCGGCCTGCACTGCCGCACCATCGACCGCGCCACCGACGCCGGGCAGAGTCAGTACCTCCACGCGGTGCGCATCGCCGAGCGCCTGTTCGGCAACGCGCAGGCGATGAACACGCTGCTGCTCGGGATGGCCTGGCAGAAGGGTCTGATCCCGGTGAGCGAGGCGGCGATCCGCCGCGCTATCGAGCTGAACGGCGCGGCGGTGAAGCTCAACCTGCGCGCCTTCCTCTGGGGCCGCATCCTGGCGCATCGGCCGGAGATCGCCGACGAGATCGTGCGGCCCGCGCAGGACGCGCCTCCCGCCGATCTGGACGCGCTGATCGAGGACCGGGCAAATCGCCTCGTCGCGTACCAGGGCAAGCGCTACGCGAAGCGCTACCGCGATTTCGTGGCGGAGGCGCGCGCGGCGGAGGCGGCGGCACTCGGCCAGGCGGGGCGCTTCACGCGCGCGGTGGCGGAGAACCTGTTCCGAGTCATGGCCTACAAGGACGAGTACGAGGTCGCCCGGCTGCACGCGGCGGCGACGTACGGGGAGGCGCCCGTCTTCCATCTCTCCCCGCCACTGGTACGTGGCATCGACCCGGCCACCGGCCGGCGCCGCAAGGTCGCGATCCCCGGCCGCGTCGCGCTGCCGCTGTTCCGCGTGCTGCGCCACGGCAAGCACCTGCGCGGCACCAAGCTCGACCTGTTCGGCCGCCAGGCGGAGCGGCGCTGGGAACGGGCGCTGATCGGGGACTACATGGCCGACATGCGCACCGCGATGGCGGCGCTGCGCCCGCAAACCCTGGCGACGGCCATCGCGCTCGCCACCCTGCCCGACGAAATCCGCGGCTTCGGGCCGGTGAAGGAGGCGAACCGCGCCAAGGCCATGGAGCGCCGGCAGGCCCTGCTGGCGAAGTTCTGCGCGCCGGAGCGGGAGGCCGTCGCGGTCGCGGCGGAGTAATATCAGCCGGCGTGGACTTTGACCCTTGCGCCGTCATTCCCGCGCAAGCGGGAATCCAGGCGAACCGCACGGAGCACGGTGCATGTGGGCCTGGATGCCCGCTTGCGCGGGCATGACGACAAGGGCCAGGACCAAGGGCGTTGGCATAGGGCATTAATTTCCACTCGAAATAGATTCCCCGCTAAAACGTGGACGCCGGCTAGATGGGCTGGCCGGCGTCCGACTAGGCCACCGGACGTCGCGATGGCCCAATCAACGGAGGAACGCGATGCGCACACATCGCGCGTTCCTGCCGATCATCGTGGTGAAAGTGACCTCAAGGTCAAGATCGTCACGAGGCGGTAGGAGCAAGGGGGCCGGGCTCGCGGGCGTAGCCTCACCTCTCCCGCTCGCGGGAGAGGCCGGCGAGCGGAGCGAGCCGGGTGAGGGGCTCGTTCGCGGCACCCTCACCCGCCGCGCAAGCGCGCGGCGACCTTTCCCGTAGGCGGGAGAGGTGTACAGGAGCCAGGCCCACGATTATTCCAAGGGTGTGTGGTCGCGGTAGCCCATCTCGGGCGGGTTCTACCCGCCCCGCACGTTGACCAGCCGCCACGCCGGGTCGCGCGCGCCCAGGTCGCGCTCGAACGTCCAATCGTCGATCAGCTCGGTCACGCCCTCCGCCCCCGAGACGACACGGCCCTCCCGGTCCTTCACCAGGCTCGTCTGGTCGGAGACGAACCGCACCGTCACCTGCGCCCGCGTGCCGGTCAGGTCGGCGCTCTCGATCATGGCGCTCTGGATGGCGCGGATCTCGCTGACCTGGGTGTGGCCGGCCTGCTCGCGGGCCGCGATCGCCTGCTCGAAAGCGTGATAGACATCGGACGAGACCAAAGGGCGGAGCTGCGCGCGATCCCCGGCGGCGAAGGCGGCGACGATCATGCGAAACGCGGCCTCGGCCCCTTCCAGGAAGCGGGCCGGGTCGAAGCCGCGATCGATGGCGCGCATCCGCGCCAGCGTCTCGCCCAAGGCACTGGTCGGTTCCGGGACAACGCGCGCCGCAGGGGGCGGCGCTGGCTCCGCGCGCCCCTCGATGATCGGCCCAGGGCGGCCGAGCGGAGGCGGCGGCTGGAAGGGCTGCTGCTGGCGCTCAAGCCCGGTGCGCCGGCCGAGGATGCTGCGCAGGCGCAGAATCAGGAAGACGGCGATCATCCCGAACAGGACCAGATCGACGGGAAAGCCGGTGCCGAAATCCATCTTGCTTCTCCTCGCCCTCACACATAAGAGCGCGACGGCCCAGACACAAATGCTCGGCGCGGTTGCCGCGCCCGGCCGCGCCTTGTATGCCCGCCGGCATGATCCTGCTGCGCCATGGACAGAGCGAGTTCAACCTCCATTTCACCGCCACCAAGAAAGATCCAGGGATCATCGACGCCCGGCTGACCCCGCTCGGGCACGCCCAGGCGGAGGCGGCGGCGGCGGCGCTGGCCGACGCCGGGATCCGGCGCGTCATCGTCTCGCCCTATACGCGCGCCTTGCAGACGGCGGCGCCGGTGGCGCGCGGCCTCGGCGTGCCGGTGATCGTCAGCCCCGTGGTCCGCGAGCGCTGCGCCTTCGCCTGCGACATCGGCACGCCGCGCACCGAACTGATGCTCGCCTGGCCCGACATCGACTTCTCGCGCATCGACGAGATCTGGTGGCCCGCCTTGGGCGAGCCCGCGTCGGCGGTGCTGGACCGGGCCGCGCGGTTCCGCGCCGAGATGGCGGTCCTTCCGGACTGGTCGGACACGCTGGTGGTCTCGCATTGGGGGTTCATCATGGCGCTGACCGGGCAAAGCGTGCCGAACGGCACCTGGATGC
>DATFDN010000031.1:0-19777 GCA_035252035.1 Acetobacteraceae bacterium
GCACAATGCGTCTTTCCACGTTGGTTCGCCGGTCCAGCTTGGCGTCACCGCAGACCCAAACGCCGCATTCAGGGCAGGTCCAGCGGTTGCCAATCGCGCCACTCCCAAGCCTGCGGGCCACCAGCTTCGGCGTCCCCGTGAGAGCGAATGCCTCAGCGCGGAACATTACCCCGAGGCCGAAGGCGGACCCGGATATGGCTTGGCAATCCGTGCAGTGGCACACGTATGTCCGCAACGGGGCCTGAGCGACCGTGTAGCGCAACGCGCGGCAGTGGCAGCCGCCAGCCTGGAAGAACCGTTCCTCAGCCATCGTTGTCTTCTTCCCAGCTTTCTTTGTTGGCGAAGCGGCGTTAGCTGCACCGCCTTTAGGCTTTCCCGCACGATCCCTTCAGCTTCTCATTGAACGCCGCCCCATCCTCATCGCAGCGGGTTTGGCAAGTATAATACCACCATTAATTGCACGCACGCTGCGCGTAGATTTTCGAAAGCTATGCGGTATGAAAATCCCTTGGAAGCCTTCCGCCTCCGGCGGGCCTTCGTGCCGGTAAGAATGTATACTCCTGGGGCCACCTGACAACGGCTGCCCATTCGAAACGGACAACGTTGTCTCTGTTGCACATGATGGCTTCTGCAAAGTCGCCCGAGCCGCGCCGCATTACGATCTAATCCCGTTGGAGAATTCCGGTTGGGTGTCCGCTTTGGGTCGAGTGCAGCCTTGGGCGGCGTTCACACTACTATTGGAAGCCGCAACCGGAGGTTAGGTCCGTAACATGCTCTAGACCCGCCGCTCCAGTCGCCACACCAGCGCGGCGAGGGCAAGGGCCAATGCGACGAGGCAGCTCAGGCTGGCGCTGAACGCGCCGGCGTAGGCGGCGCGTTCCGGATCGTGACCCAGCGCGCCGAAGAACACCAGGCCGATCAGCGCGACCCCCAGCGCGTTGGCAAGCTGCTGCACGGCCGCCAGCACGCCCGCGGCGGCCCCGCCGAGACGATCCGGCAACCCCGCCAGCACGGTCGCGACGAGGGGCGCCATCACGAGACCCATCCCGGCGCCATCGATCAGCAGCGCGGGCACCAGCAGCGATGCCGGGCCGCCCACGCCGATCAAGCCGACCGTCACGCGCAGCGCGCCCAGCCCGAGCGCCATGCCCAGCGCGCCGATGAGCAGCGGCGGCCGGCCCAGGCACCGCCCGATCGGCCCGGCGGCCAGCGAGCTTGCGCTGAAGGAAAGCGCCATGGTGGTGAACACCATCCCGGACGGCAGGGGAGCCAGGCCCCTGCCCTGCTGCAAGTAGAGCGCCAGAACCAGGAAGAACGAAGCCACGCCGCCGAACAGCGCCAGGACGGCGAGCAGCCCGATGCCGAAGCGGCGCACTTGGAACAGCGCCGCGTCGAGCAAGGGCGCGGCGACGCGCCGCTGCGACACGACGAACGCCGCGAGCAAGACCGCCGCCGCGGCGAAGCAGAGCCATGTCCAGCTTGGCCAACCCTGGGCACGGCCTTCGATCAACGGAAGCAGCGCGCCGACGATGCCGAGCGTCACCAGAGTCGCGCCAAGCAAGTCGAGCTGGCGCCCAGACGCCGCCCGCGACTCCGGCACCGTGACCGAGGTCAGCGCCAGCGCCAGCAACCCGACAGGAACGTTCACCAGGAAGCAGGCCCGCCAGCCCAGCCCAAGGACGTCGGCCTCGATCAGCAGCCCGCCGATCAGTTGGCCGCAGGCCGAGGCAAGGCCGAGGACAAGGCCATAGGCGGCGAAGGCGCGCGGGCGGTCCGCGCCGGGATAGGCCGCGCCGAGAATGGCCAGCACCTGCGGCGCGAGCAGCGCCGCGCCGACACCCTGCGCCGCGCGGGCGAGGATCAGTGCCACCGTGTTCGGCGCCAGGCCGCAGGCCGCCGAAGCGAGGGTGAAGGCCGCGAGGCCCAGAGCGAACACGAAGCGCCGCCCGTGGATGTCGCCGAGGCGCCCGCCGGGAATCAGCAGCGCCGCGTAGGCGAGGCTATAGCCGGCGACCACCCATTCGATCTCGGCGGTGCCGGCGCGCAACTCCCGCTGCATCGAGGGGATCGCCACGTTGACGATGAAGAAGTCGAGCACGACCATGAACGTGCCGGCGAGAATCACTGGCAGCGCGAGCCAGCGGCGCGGCGCGAACGCGCCGCACGGAACCGGCAACGCGCGCGTTTGGATGTTGCTCATTGATCCTGACTCCTCCGATCCGCGTCGTCATTGACCCGGAGCACGCGGGCAGGATCGCGACAGCGGAGAGGCCAGTCGATTACGTCGCGGGTAAGGAGGAGCGGTTTTGTAGAAACTCGGCCGTCTTGGAGTCCGCCGGGTAGAAGCACTCCAGCGCGATTTCCGACAAGGTGACATCGACTGGCGTGCCGAACACGGTGATGGTGCTGAAAAAGGCGAGCACCCCGGCCTCGGTCGCCAGTTCGAGCGGGACGATCATCCCGGCGTAATCGCGCTTCGCCGGCATCGGGCGCGACCCGCCCGGCGTGGGATAGGCTTGCAGCTCCTCGCGCAAGGCAATCAACACCGGATCGGCGCTCGCCTCGGCCTGCCGGCGCAGCCGTTCGAGAAGGTGGCCACGCCACTCGGCGAAATTGATGATGCGCGGGGCGATGCCCGCCGGGTGCAGCGCGAGCCGCATCACGTTCACTGGCGGGCGCAGCAGCTCGGCATCGACGCCGGCCAGCAGCGGCGGGACCGCGTCATTCGCCTCGATCAGCGTCCAATGCCGGTCCACCGCGAGGGCGGGGTACGGCGCGTGGCGCTGGATCACCAGCTCCACGGCCCGCCGCGCGGCGGCGAGCGCCGGATCGTCGAGCTTGCGCTCTCCGAACACCGGCGCGTAACCGGCGGCCGTCAACAATACGTTGCGCTCCCTCAGTGGAACCGCCAGGTGCTCGGCCAGGTGCAGCACCATGTCGCGGCTGGGCCGCGCGCGGCCGGTTTCCAGGAAGCTGAGGTGGCGCGCGGAGACGTTGCCCTCCAGCGCAAGGTCGAGCTGGCTGACGCGGCGGCGCTGCCGCCACTCGCGCAGCAAGGGTCCGAAGGTTTGGGCGGTCGCTGACATGCCGGGATGATAGCCCGCGCGTTTTTTCGTATCCATGACCTGCGAGGTAATCGACTTCGCCCCGCGCGGGCGATTTCCTGGCGCACGGGTTCGGCGGATAGGGCCGCCCGCAAGGACAGGAGCACCACCATGCGCACAGTGAACGAAACCGTCGCCGGCTACATCGCCGCGTGGAACGAGACCGATCCCGCTCGCCGTCGCGAGATCATCGCGCGGACATGGAGCGAGGACGGCAGCTATCTCGACGCGCACCGCGACGGCACTGGACACGCCGCGATTGACGCCATGATCGCGGCGGCACAGGAGCAGTTCGCCGGCTATCGATTCCGCCTATCGAGCGGGATCGAGGCGCACCACGGCCACGTGCGGTTCAGTTGGAGCGCCGGCGGCACCGAGCAGGCGCCGCTGTTCTTCGGCGGCACCGATTTCGCGGCGCTTGCCGAGGACGGGCGGCTGCGCGCCGTCACCGGCTTCATCGACGCCATGCCGATTCTGGGCTGACACCCAAACAAGTTTCACAGGAGGCTGGTATGAAGAGGATTGCAACGATCGCCGCCATGCTCACCGCGCTCGGCGGCGGGACCGCATTGGCGCAGGGGATGCCGTGCGGCATGGGCGCCTGGCAGAGTAGCTGGACCGGCTCCACTCAACCGCGGGAGGCGAACGCTTCCAGGGGAACAACGCCGCGCCTCGAAACGCGCGGGATGGCAACCCGGAACAGCGGCTCCGCTCCCATCGCGGGCAATGTCCAGGGAACGCAGCGCAGGAGCTAGCCGAGACCCCTCCCCCCGGCCCCCTTCCCGCGAGGGGGTTGGGGAGGGGTCAACACGAATCAGCCGAGCTGCGGCGCGGTCGCCTCGTAGCTTGGCATCGCCTGCATCCGCTCCCACCATGGAACAAACCCGTCCACCGCGAAGACCTCGTTGGCGTCCGGAGTGAGCGCCACGTAAAAGCAGATCGGCGCCAGGTAGAGATCGCCGATCGACGGCCGCGCCCCGGCGATAAAGGCGTCATCGCCGCGCAGCCTCATCAGCTCCCGCAGCACAAGCTGGCTGGTCGCGATCCCCTGCCGCCTCGCCGCCTCGTTCCGCCCACCGACGAAGTCAGGGAACAAGTGGTAGCCGGCGACCGAGACCAACGCGCCATAGCCATAGGAGTCGATGATGCCCACGGCCATGCGCATCCGCGCGCGGTCCCTCGGGTTGTCGGGCGTGAACGACGGGCCCGGCAGCACCTCGTCCAGATAGGGCGCGATGGCGCTCGTCTCGATGATGCGGAACCCGTCATGGTCAACGACCGGCACCTTGCCGAACGGGTGGCGGGCGAGGTGCTCGGGCTGGCGCGGCTCGCCCTGGAGGACGTTGACCGGCACCTGCTCATACTGCGCGCCCTTCTCGGCCAGCAGCATCCGCACGGTGCGGACATAGGTGCTGCCGTCAAAGCCGTAGAGGATAATCCTGGCCATTTCGCTCCCTTTCGTGCCTGGCGGAGCAAAGATGGCGGGATTTTCAGGGTAGGCCAACCGACGGCGCTTCATGAAGCCTTGCATCCACTCCAGCGCCGTCCCAGATTACCTTGACTGGTTGGAGACTGGTTGATGGACACCATCGGGGCCTTCGAGGCCAAGACCCACCTCTCAGACCTGCTGGACCGGGTCGAAAAGGGCGAACGGTTCACGATAACCCGGCACGGAAAGGCCATCGCCGAGCTGGCCCCGATCAGCGGGCGCGACAAGCAGGCGACAAGGGAAGCTATACGCGGGCTGAAGGCGTTGTCGAAAGGCCACGTGCTGGGCATGGATTGGCGCGAGTTGCGCGATGCCGGGCGCCGCTATTGAACGGCGATTTCGTGCTGGACGCCTCGATCGCCCTGGCGTGGTGCTTCGAGGACGAGGCGACGCCGCAAAGCCAGTCGCTGCTGGATAGCCTAGAAAACGCAACGGCCGTGGTCCCGCCGCTCTGGATGCCTGAGCTTGTCAATGCCTTGCTTACAGGTGAGCGGCGCAATCGCACATCGGAGGCGAAGATCCTTGCCTTCTTCGACCTGCTGGCGCGTCTGCCAATCGAGACCGACCGATCGGAGCCCGATCCCGTATTGCTGTTTGAATTCGCTCGTCGCCATCGCCTGAGTGCATACGACGCGACCTATCTTCACCTGGCTCTGAGCCGCAACCTGCCGCTGGCCACCCACGATCACGCCCTGCGCCGGGCAGCGACTGAGGCTGGCGCGGGCCTGCTCACCTGATTTCACCCCGCCGGCACCACCCTCCCCTCCCGCAGTGTCACCACCCGGTCCATCCGGGCCGCCAGTTCCGGGTTGTGGGTCGCGACCAGGGCGGCGAGACCATGCCGGCGCACCGTGGCGAGCAGCTCCTCGAACACCACCGAGGCGGTTTGCACATCGAGGTTCCCGGTCGGCTCGTCGGCCAGCAGCACGCCGGGCCGGTTGGCGAGCGCGCGGGCGATCGCCACCCGCTGCTGCTCGCCGCCCGAAAGCTTGCCGGGCAAATGCCCCGCGCGGGGCGCGAGGCCGAAGGCGCGCAGCAGCTCCATGGCCCGCTCAGCGGCCTGGCGCCGCCCGGTGCCGGCGATCATCTGCGGCAGGACAACGTTCTCCAGCGCCGAGAACTCGCCGAGCAGGTGGTGGAACTGGTAAACGAAGCCGATACGGTCGCGCCGGATCGCGGTGCGGTCCGCGTCCGCCAGCGCGCCCGCGTCGCACCCATCGACGAACACCGAGCCGCCATCGGGGCGCTCCAGCAGGCCGGCCAGGTGCAACAGCGTCGATTTGCCCGCGCCAGAGGGTGCGACCAAGGCCACGATCTCGCCCGCGCGCAGCGCGAGGTCGGCGCCGCGCAGCACCGGCAGCGGGCCGGCGCCGCCGCGATAGACGCGCTGCACCGCGCGCAGTTCGAGGGGCACCTCACTCATGGCGCAGCGCCTCCACCGGGTCGGTGCGCGCCGCGCGCCAGCTTGGATAGAGCGTCGCCAGCAGCGACAGCGCCAGCGCCATCACCACGACCTTCGCCACCTCGCCGCCGTCCAGGCGCGCCGGCAGGTGCGTCAGGTAGTACACCTCCGCGTTGAACACGTTTACCCCGGTCAGACTCTGCACGGCGTCCTGGATGCGGTCGATGTTGAGCGTGAAGGCGATGCCGAGGATGGTGCCGATCACCGTCCCGGTGACGCCCACCGAGGCGCCGCACATCAGGAAGATCCGCATCACCGCCCCGCGCCCGGCGCCAATGGTGCGCAACACCGCGATGTCGCGTGTCTTGTCCTTCACCATCATGATAAGACTGGAGATCACGTTGAACGCGGCGACCAGGATGATCAGCGCCAGGATGATGAACATGACGTTCTGCTCGACCTGGACGGCGGTGAAGAAGCTGTTGTTGCTCTGCTGCCAGTCGATGATGCTGACGGGCGCCCCCGCCAACGCCTGGCGCACCTCCTCCGCCACGGCGGCGACGCGCTCGGGGTCGCGCAGCATCACCTCGATCTGCGTCACCGCGTCGGGCTTCTGGAAATAGACTTGGGCCGCCGAGAGCGGCATGAACACATAGGAGCTGTCGTAGGCGAACTCGCCCACGTTGAAGATGGCGACGATGCGATACGACTTCACCCGCGGCACCGTGCCGAACGGCGTGGCCGCGCCCTGCGGCGAGACCAGGGTGATCGTGTTGTTCAGCCAGGCTCCGAACTGGCGCGCCAGCCCGCTGCCGACCGCGACCACGTCGTCGCCCTTGAAGTCATCGAGCGAGCCGGCAACGATATGGCCGCTTACGAGCTGCGTGGACCGGAGATCGGCGGGTTCGATGCCGCGCACGAACCCGCCCGCCGCCGTGCCGGTGGGATTGGTGATGAGCACCTGCCCATCCAGCACCGGGATCGCCGCGCTCACGCCGGGCAGGGCGCGGATGCGCCCGGCGAGGGCATCGTATTCCGTCAGTTTCCCGTTTTGCCCATAGACGCCAAGCGCGCCGTTGAACCCGAGGATGCGGCTGAGCAAGTCGATCTTGAAGCCGCCCATCACGCTCATGACGATGATCAGGGTCGCCACGCCAAGGGCAATGCCGATCAGCGAGAAGGCGGCGATCACCGAGACGAACCGCTCGCCCCGCCGGGCGCGCAGATAACGCGCGGCGACCGCGCGCTCGAAGGCTCCGAACGCCATGATCTCAGCCGATGCGGGCGAGCGCGCTTTCGGGGGAAACCTCCTGGCGCTCCCCGCTGGCGCGGCGCTTCAATTCCACCATCCCCGCCGCCGCCCCGCGCGGCCCGACCACGATCTGCCACGGATGGCCCATCAGGTCGGCATCGGCGAACTTCACCCCGGCCCGGTCCTCCCGATCGTCATAGAGGGCGGCCTGCCCCAGCCGGGCGTACAGATCCTCGCACAACCGCTCGCACGCCGCGTCGCCGCGCTTGAGGTTCAGGATCACCGCCTTGAACGGCGCCACGGCGTCCGGCCAGATGATGCCCGCCTCGTCGTGGCTCGCCTCGATGACGGCGCCGACCAGGCGGCTCACGCCGATGCCGTAGCTGCCCATCTCCGGCGTGACCGGCTTGCCGTCGGCGCCCGCGACGGAGAAGCCCATCGCCTTGGAATACTTAGCGCCGAAATAAAAGATGTGGCCAACCTCGATGCCGCGTCCCTCCCGCCGCCTCTCGGGCGCCACTTTCTCCCAGGCGGCTGTGTCGTGCTTCTCGTCGGTGGCGGCGTAGTGCGAGGTCATCTCGGTGAAGAACCTGTGCAGGTCGTCGGCGCTCTCGTGCCTGAACCCGCCCGCCCCGCGCGAGAGATAGTCCATCTCCTCGAACGCCGCGTCGTAGTAGACCTGACTCTCCCCAGTCGGCGCCAGGATAATGAACTCGTGGGACAAATCGCCGCCGATCGGGCCGGATTCGGCCTCCATCGGAATCGCCCTGAGTCCCATGCGCTGAAACGTGCGCATGTAGGCGAGCATCATCTTGCGATAGGTGACCACGGCGCCCGCATAGTCGAGATCGACACTGTAGGCGTCCTTCATCAGGAATTCCCGCCCGCGCATCACCCCGAAGCGCGGCCGCACCTCGTCGCGGAACTTCCATTGGATGTGGTAGAGGATCTGCGGCAGCTCCCGGTAGCTGCGCACCGACTGGCGCAACAAATCCGTGATCATCTCCTCGTTGGTCGGGCCATACAGCAGCTCGCGATCGTGGCGATCACGCAGACGCAGCATCTCCTTGCCGTAGTCATCGTAGCGACCGCTTTCCCGCCAGAGCTCGGCCGGCTGGATCGTCGGCATGAGGCATTCCTGCGCGCCGGCCGCGTCCTGCTCCTCGCGCACGATCCGCTCGATGTTGCGCAGCACGCGACAGCCGAGCGGCAGCCAGGCGTAGATCCCGGCCGACGTCTGCCGCACCAGTCCCGCGCGCAGCATCAGCCGGTGCGAGGCGATCTGCGCCTCGGCAGGCGTCTCCTTGAGGGTGGGAATCAGACTGTGGGACAGACGCATCGCAGAAGCCCTATTTTGGAGCAATGGAACCTAGCGGCGCGCACGGGAGCCTGCCAAATTTTGTTGCAGGCGCACCCGGACGTGCCACTCTCATGCGCATTTTTGTGCGCCGCACAAATACGGCCTCGCAAGATCGCAAAAAAGTGCAAATTCCGTGCGAAACGGCGTGACATTTCTCGCAACCGCGGGTAAAAAATGCGGGGCCGACCGATGGCCCAAGTTTAGGGAAGAAACGCGGCTCACGGCGGGATTGAGGAGGGAGGGATCTCCTCTTCCCAGCCGGGACATCGAATTCGCGAGCGCACCGGTCCTTCCTGTTTTCAATGCACCTTCATCGCCAACCAGCCATCGCGGAAGCTCAGATACGGGCTGCTGATTAGCCAGTACGCTCCCAGCCAGAGTACGCCAGCGACGATCGTCGTGGCGATCACGGTGCGGACCAGGCGCGGATGCTCGGGCGCCCCGCGCCAGCCGGTGAGTGCGTCCGGTCCGGATTGCACCCGAATGCCCCAGGGCAGCACGGCGAAGAGCGCCACCCACCAGATCAGCACATACAGAACGCACCCGTTGAACCAGCCCACGCCCTACCCCACCCGCAGCAAATGCACGTCCACCAGCGGCCGCTTCTGCAAGCCGCGCCCCACCGCTCGGCGCAGCGCCGCCCGTGCCGCCTCCGCTAGGCCCTGGTCGTCGCGCCGCAGGGATTCAGGCAAATCGGAGATGGCGGCGGCGAACTCCTCGGCGATGCGTATGGTCTCCGGGTCATCCGGTTCCAGTAGGCCAGGCGCGCTGACCCGTGGCAAGCCGGCCACGCGCCCGCCCTTATCGACCGCCAGGCTGCCCAGCACAACACCATTGAACAGCATCCGGCGGCGGGCCGTCAGCACGCCTCCATCGAGCCGGACCAGCCGCGATCCGTCGGCGACCAGCCGTCCCACCGGCGCGCTGTCCACGATTTCCGCGCGCCCCGGCGCCAGGTTCAGGATATCGCCGTCCTCCAGCAGGATCGGCGTGGCCCCGGCCTCCCGCGCCAGCGCGGCATGAGCCGAGAGGTGCCGCCATTCGCCATGCACCGGGACCGCTATGCGCGGCCGCACCAGGCGGTACAGGCGCCGCAGCTCGTCGCGCGCGGGATGGCCCGAGACATGAACCAGATGATCCATGTCCGTCATAAGCTCCACGCCGCGCCGGATCAGATTGTCCTGCACGGTCCCGATCGCCCGCTCGTTGCCGGGGATGACCCGGCTTGAGAAGATAACCGTGTCGCCCTCGCCCAGGACGATCCGTGGGTGCGTGTCCATCGCGACCCGCGCGAGCGCGCTGCGCGGCTCGCCTTGGCTGCCGGTGATCAGGAGCAGCAGGTTCTCGTCCGGGATCGCGCCCGCATCATCCTCACCCACGAATCCGGGAACGCCGCTCAGGTATCCCGTCTCGCGCGCCGCCGCGACCAGGTTGCGCAGGCTGCGGCCGACCAGGGCCACGCTGCGCCCCGCCTCGCGTGCCGCCAACGCGATGCTCTCGATGCGCGCCACGTTGGAGGAGAAGCAGGTGACGGCGACGCGGCCGGGAAGATCGCGGATCAGCGCGCACAGGCTGCGGCGCACCTCGCGCTCGCTTCCCGAATGGCCCTCCACCATGGCATTCGTGGAATCACAGACCATCGCCAGCACGCCCTCGTCCCCCAGCGCCTTCAGCGCCGCCTCGTCGGTGCGCGGGCCGATCAGCGGGTCGGGATCGAGCTTCCAATCTCCGGTGTGCAGGACGATCCCCGCCGTCGTGGTGATCGCCAGCGCCTGCGCCTCGGGCACCGAGTGCGCGACGCGAATGAAGCGCAGGCCGAAGGGCGGCAGGTCGAAGGCGCCGCCGGGCGGGATGACGTGGAGCTTCACTTGCCCAAGGAGCTGCGCCTCGGCGAGCTTGCGGCGCAGCACGGCCGCGGCGAAGGGTGTGGCGTAGACCGGGCAGCGCAGTTGCGGCCACAACCAGGCCACGGCGCCAATATGATCCTCGTGCGCGTGCGTGATGACCAGGCCCACCAGCCTGTCGCGCCGTTGGGCGATGAAGCCCGGATCGGGCATCATCACCTCGACCTCCGGATGGGCCGCGCCGCCGAAGCTGATGCCGCAATCCACGGCAAGCCACTGCCCGCCGCTGCGGTAGAGGTTCAGGTTCATACCAATCTCGCCCGTCCCGCCCAGGGGCAGGAAGGCGAGGTCGCCATCGGCGCCGTTCATTCGGTTTCGCTCAGTTTCGTCCGGTCCTTCGGCAATGTGGGCGCAGGATTGCGCTGCGCCAACATCCGCAGGCCCTCCAAGGTGAGATCGGGGTCGATGTGCTCGATAACGAGCGTCCCTTCCGCGAGCAGCGGCGCCAGCCCCCCGGTGGCGACCACTTTCATCGGGCCGCCGAACTCGTTCCTGATCCGCGCGACCATGCCCTCGATCAGGCCGACATAGCCCCAATAGATGCCGGATTGCATCGCCGGGACGGTCGAGCGCCCGATGACCGCTTGCGGCCGGCCGATGCCGATGCGCGGTAGTTGCGCGGCGGCGTGGTGCAGGGCCTCCAGCGAGAGATTGATGCCCGGCGCGATCACGCCGCCGAGATAGGCCCCATCCGTGTCGATGACATCGAAGGTGGTGGCCGTCCCGAAATCGACAATGATCAGCGGTCCGCCGAAGCGCGCGACCCCGGCCAGCGTGTTGAGCAGCCGGTCGGCACCCACCTGTTCGGGGCTATCGACCTTGATCGCGAAGCCCCAATCGAGCGTGGCGCGCGCCACCAGCGGCTCGATCGCGAACCAATCCCGGCAGAGGCGACGCAGGTGATACAGCGCCGCCGGCACCACGGTGCCGATCACCGCCGCGCTGACCGCGCTCCGGTCGATCCCGCACCGGTCGAGCAGCGCGAGCAACCACACCGCGTACTCATCCGACGTGCGGTGCGGATCGGTGCGGACCCGCCATACGCCCCGCCAGCCGATGTCGTCATGCACCGCCATCACGACATTCGTGTTGCCGGCGTCAACGACGAGAAGCACGCGCCCTACCCGAACAACGCCGCGGCGGCGGAATCCGCGGCGGCGACGAAGGGGCCGGGGAACAGGAAGAACAGCAGCGTGTAGAGGCCCGTCACCGTGGCGACGAAGGCCGCGCCCATCGGCTTGCGGTCGAATGCCGGCGCGGGCGTGTCGAAGTACATCACCTTGACAATGCGGATGTAATAGAAGGCCGAGACCACGCTGGTCAGCACGCCGATCACGGCGAGCGTCCACATCTGCGCGTCCACCGCGGCCAGGAACACATAGAGCTTGGCGAAGAAGCCGGAGAGCGGCGGGATTCCGGCCATGCTGAACATGAACACGGCGAAGGCCAGCGCCAACGCCGGATCGGTGCGGGCCAGCCCGCTTAAATCCTCGATCTGTTCCAGCGCGATGCCACGCCGCCGCATAGCCAGGATGCAACCGAACGTGCCGGCGGCCATGAAGACATAGACGATCAGGTAGACCAGCACGCCGCGCACCCCGACCGGACCGCCCACGGCAAGCCCGATCAGCGCGTATCCCATATGGCCGATCGAGGAATACGCCATCAGGCGCTTGATATTGGTCTGCCCGATGGCGGCCAGCGCGCCGAGGATCATCGAGAAGATGGAAATGATCTCCAGGATCAGCCGCCACGATCCCAGCACGGCCCCGAACGGCTCGGCCATCGTGCGCAGGAACAAGCCCATGGCCGCCACCTTGGAGGCGGTCGCGAGGAACGTGGTAATCGGCGTCGGCGCACCCTCGTACACATCGGGCGTCCACATGTGGAACGGTGCCGCCGCCACCTTGAACGCCAGGCCGACGATCACGAACACCACGCCGACCACCATTCCGGCCGACGCGCCGCCGGAGGCCATCAGCACGCGCGCCACACCCGCGTAGTCCATCGTGCCAGAGAACCCGTAGACGAGCGAGATGCCGTAGAGCAGCAGGCCGGAGGCGAGCGCGCCAAGCACGAAGTACTTGAGCCCGGCCTCCGCCGAGCGCAGGTCGTCACGCGCGAAGGCGGCGAGCACGTAGGAGCAGAGCGAAAGCAGCTCAAGCGATAGATAGAGCGTGATGAGGTTGGACGCCGAGGCCATCCCCATCATCCCGACGGTCGCGAACAGGACCAGGACCGGGAACTCGAACCGCGCGATCCCCTGCCGCCGGTTGAAGTCGAGGGAAAGCATCAGGGTAAATGCCGAGCTGACCAGCACCAGCGCCTTGATCAGCACCGCGAATGGATCGACCACGAACTGGCCGTGGAAGCCGATGCCGCCGACCCGCGTGACCGTCAGGAACCCGGTCAGCAGGAAGGCGCCGAGAACCAGCATCGTCACGACCTGCGTCTGCTCGGACTTCCGCAGCACGCCGTAGACCAGGATCATCATGCCCAGGACGGACAGGACGATCTCGGGCAGGGCGATCTCCCAGTTCATGGCCGCGCCGCCCCCGCCAGACTCAGCCGTTCAAGCGCGGCCGGGGCCGCGAGCGCCTGTTGGTGCTGCTGCACCATGGATGTCACCGTCGTGTTCCAGAACCGCGTGAAGCTTGACGGGTACGCCCCCATCCAGATCGTCAGCACCACCAGCGGGGCGAACACGGCGACCTCGCGCGGCGACAGGTCTAGCATCGAGCGCAGATCCAGCTTGGTCATCCGCCCGAAGATGACGCGGCGGTAGAGATACAGCGTGTACATCGGCCCGAGGATCATCCCCATCCCGCCCAGCAGCGCCAGCCAGAAGTTCACGTGCAGCGCGCCGATGATGACCAGGAACTCGCCCACGAACCCCGACGTGCCGGGAAGCCCGACCGAGGCCAGCACGAACACCATGAAGGCGAAGGCGTAGAGCGGCATGGTGTCGGCCAGCCCGCCGTAGCGCGCGATCTCGCGCGTGTGCAGCCGATCGTAGATCACGCCCACGATCAGGAACAGCGCCGCCGAGACGATGCCGTGCGAGAGCATCTGGAACAGCGCGCCCTGGATGCCCTGGACGTTGAAGGTGAAAATGCCGATCGTCACCACCCCCATGTGCGCGACCGAGGAATAGGCGATCAGCTTCTTCATGTCCTCCTGCGCCAGCGCCACATAGGCGGTGTAGATCACCGCCACCACGGATAGCGTGAACATCAGCGGCGCCAGGTGCGCCGAGGCGATGGGCAGAATCTGGAACGAGAAGCGGATGAACCCGTAGCCGCCCATCTTCAGCAGCACGCCGGCCAGGATGACCGATCCCGCCGTCGGCGCCTCCACATGCGCGTCAGGCAGCCAGGTGTGGACCGGCCACATCGGCACCTTCACCGCGAAGGAGGCGAGGAAAGCGAGGAACAGCCAGGTCTGCATCCCCGGCGGGAACTGGGTGTGGATCAGCGTCGGGATGTCGGTCGTGTGCGCGTAGCGCCACATCGCGAGCAGGGCGAGCAGCATCAGCACCGAGCCGGTGAGCGTGTAGAGAAAGAACTTGAACGCCGAATAGACGCGGCGCGGCCCGCCCCAGACCCCGATGATGAGGAACATCGGGATCAGCACGCCCTCGAAGAAGATGTAGAACACGATGAAGTCGAGCGCGCAGAACATGCCGACCATCATCGTCTCCAGGATCAGGAAGGCGATCATGTACTCGCGCACGTAGCGCGTGACCGACTCCCAGCTCGCCAGGATGCAGATGGGCGTCAGCAGGGTGGACAGCAGCACGAACAGGACCGAGATCCCGTCCACGCCCATCTTGTAGCCGACGCCGTAGCCGGGCAGCCAGGGAACGCTCTCGGTGAACTGGAACCCCGGATCGCGCGGGTTCCAGTCGGCCCAGAGCACGAGGCTGAGGGCGAGCACGATCAGGCTGGTCCAGAGCGCGGTCCAGCGGGCGTTGGAGGCGACCGTCTCCTCGTCCCCGCGCACCGCCATGATGACCCCGCAGCCGACCAGCGGCAACCAGGTGATGATCGACAGCACTGGAAAGCCGACCGTGTTCCCGAGGGAGTTCATCGCGTCAGCCCCAGATCAGGAAGATGCCGACCAGCGCCACGAGGCCGATCAGCATGACGAAGGCGTAGACGGCGATCGACCCCGTCTGGATGCGCACCGCGCCCTTGGAGCCGTCCACCGCCATGGCCGCGAGGCCGTTGGGAACCCCGTCGATCAGCGTGGCGTCCCCGGTGTGCCACAGGAGCCGCGCCAGCCGGAAGGCGGGGCGGACGAACAGGAAATCGTAGATCTCGTCGAAGTAGTACTTGTTCAGCAGCAGCAGGTAGATCGGCCGGAACCTGTTGGCCAGCCGGATCGGCAGCATCGGGTTGAGCATGTAGAACCAATACGCCACCGCGATGCCAGCCAGGCCGCAGGCCAGCGGAACCCAGCGCACCCCGCCGGGCAAGTCCTCCATCCGCTCCATCACATGGTTGTCGGGCGCGATCACGATGGAATGGCGCCAATAGGCGTCCCACTCAGGCCCCAGCAGCAGGTTGTGCAGCAGAAAGCCCGCGACGATGGCGCCGACCGACAGCACGCAGAGCGGCAACAGCATCACCCACGGGCTTTCATGCACGTGCTCCTGCACGTGGCGGTCGGCGCGCGAGTGGCCGTGGAAGGTCATGATGAGCAGCCGCCAGGAGTAGAAGGCCGTGCAGAACGCGGCGGCGACGCCGGCGATGAAGGCGTAGATCGAGGCCGGCGAGCCGTAGGCGAACGCCGCCTCCAGGATCGCGTCCTTCGAATAGTAGCCCGCGAAGGGAATGATGCCGCCCAGCGCCAGGCTACCGATCCACATGGTCACGTACGTGACCGGTATCTTCCGCCACAGCCCGCCCATCCGCCGCATGTCCTGCTCGTCGGACATGGCGTGGATCACCGAGCCCGCGCACAGGAACAGCAGCGCCTTGAAGAAGGCGTGGGTCAGCAGGTGGAAGATCGACGCCGGATAGGCCATCACGCCGGCCGCGATGAACATATAGCCGAGCTGCGAACAGGTCGAATAGGCGATCACCCGCTTGATGTCGTTCTGCACGCAGCCGATGGTGGCGGCGAAGATGCAGGTCGTCGCCCCGATCACCTCGACCAGGGTGAGCGCCGCCGGCGCGAGGTCCATCAGCGGCGACATCCGCGCCATCAGGAACACGCCCGCCGTCACCATCGTCGCCGCGTGGATCAGCGCCGAGACCGGGGTCGGGCCTTCCATCGCGTCCGGCAGCCAGACGTGCAGGAAGAGCTGCGCGGATTTGCCCATCGCGCCGATGAACAGCAGAATCCCCATCAGCTCGTAGGCGCGGACGCCGCCGAACAGGGCGTACCGGTCCGCCGCGTGCTGCGGCAGGGCGGCGAAGATCACGTCGAAGTCGAGCGAGCCGAAAGTGAGGAAGATCAGCGCCAGCCCGATGGCGAAGAACAGGTCGGCGATCCGGTTGACCACGAACGCCTTGATCGCCGCGGCGCAGGCCGAGGGCCGGTCGTACCAGTAGCCGATCAGCAGATAGGAGCAGAGGCCGACGCCCTCCCAGCCGAAGAACAGTTGCAGCAGGTTGTCCGCCGTCACCAGCATCAGCATGGAGAAGGTGAACAGGCTGAGGTAGGCGAAGAACCGGTAGCGCGGGTATTTGTCGTGCGCCATGTAGCCGATGCTGTACACGTGGATCAGCATGGACACGAACGTGACCATCGCGACCATGGACACGGCGAGCGCGTCGTAGCGCAGCGCCCAGTCGGTCTGGAAATCCCCGGCCACGATCCAGTCCCCGAGCGGCACCGGCCCCGCCTGCGCGCCGCCCCACTCGAACGCGACCCACGCGTAGGGGCCACACGCCGCGGCGAGCAACATGCACAGCACGGAGACGGCGATCGCCGCGCGGTCGCCGATGAACCGGCCGAACAGGCCGGAGACCATCGCCCCGAACAGCGGCGCGAAGACGGCGGTGATGAAGGTCATGCGCCGGACTAGCCTTTCATCAGGTTGACATCCTCAACCTGGATCGATCCGCGGTTGCGGAAGTAGATCACCACGATCGCCAAGCCGATCGCCGCCTCGGCCGCGGCGACGGTCAGCACGAACATCGCCAGCACCTGGCCGGTCATGTCGCCGAGCGCGGCCGAGAACGCGACCAGGTTCAGCGTCACCGAGAGCAGGATCAGCTCGACCGACATCAGGATGATGATGACGTTCTTGCGGTTGAGGAAGATGCCGAACACGCCGAGCACCAGCAGCACGGCGCTGACCACCAGGTAGTGGGCGACCCCAAGGCTCTGCAATCCGGCCATCTCAGTGCCCCCGGTCCGCCGCTTCGAGCGGGTCTTCGTTGATGCCGGCCGGCTCAGTCACCTTCGGCCGGCGGATGTCATCCGGCCCCACCCCGGCGCCCAGCCCGATGCGCACCAGGGCCAAGGTGTCACGAACCTGGCGCGCATTCTGCACCGCGATGATCTGGTGACGGGAGCGCCTGCGGTCGCGCAGCGTCAGCACGATGGCGCCGATCATCGCCACCAGCAGGATCAACCCCGCCGCCTGGAACTGAAAGACATAGTCGGTGTAGAGCAGCCGCCCGAGCGCGTCGGTGTTGCTGATCGCCGTCGGCGCCGGAGCGAAGCGCGCCCCCGCCACCCCGGCCGGGAAAGGCCAACCCAGCATCACGATCACCAGCTCGGCCAGCAGCAGCGCGCCGATCGCGGCGCCCACTGGCAGGTAGCGCTGGAAGCCGCTGCGAAGCTGCTCGAAATTCACGTCGAGCATCATCACCACGAACAGGAACAGCACCGCGACCGCGCCGACATACACGATGACCAGGATGAAGGCCAGGAACTCGGCCCCGGCGATCAGGAACAGCACGGCGGCGTTGAAGAAGGCGGCGATCAGGAACAGCACCGAATGCACCGGGTTGCGGGACGTGACCACCATGGCCGCGCACAGCACGAGGATGGTGGCGAAGACATAGAAGCAGGCGGCGGCGTAGGGCATCTCGGGCCTATCGGTACGGGGCGTCAAGCTCAAGGCGGCGGGCGATCTCGGCCTCCCACTGGTCGCCGTTCGCGAGCAGCTTGTCCTTGTTGTACATCAGCTCCTCGCGGGTCTCGGTGGCGAACTCGAAGTTCGGCCCCTCCACGATGGCATCGACCGGGCAAGACTCCTCGCACAGGCCGCAATAGATGCATTTGGTCATGTCGATGTCGTAGCGGGTGGTCCGGCGCGAGCCGTCGGCGCGCGGCTCCGCCTCGATGGTGATGGCCTGCGCCGGGCAGATCGCCTCGCACAGCTTGCAGGCGATGCACCGCTCCTCGCCGTTGGGGTAGCGGCGCAGCGCGTGCTCGCCCTTGAAGCGCGGCGAGATCGGCCCCTTCTCGTAAGGATAGTTGATCGTCGCCTTCGGCCTGAACATGTAGCGCAGGGTCAGCCACATGCCCTCCCACAGCTCCCAGAGGAGCCAGGTGCGGGCGGCGCGGTCCAGAACGGCCATTCTTCCCCCAAATGCGACGCGCGCGGCTTAGGCCGCTTGCGCGCGGCAATCAAGCGTGAGTCGGCACGAAGCCGGTGGCGAGCAGCCCGCCGGCGGTGATGACCAGCCATGCCAGGCTCGCCGGCAGGAAAACCTTCCATCCGAGCCGCATCAACTGGTCGTAGCGGAAGCGCGGCATGGTGCCGCGCACCCAGATGAACACGAACAGGCAGAACAGGATCTTCAGCAGGAACCAGAGCGGCCCGAGCTGCGGGGCCAGCCCGAACGGCCCCAGCCAGCCGCCCAGGAACAGGATCGAGGTCATCCCGCTCATCAGGATCATGTTCGCGTACTCGCCGAGGAAGAACAGCCCGAAGCTGAGCGAGCTGTACTCGACGAAGAAACCGGCCACGATTTCGCTCTCCCCCTCCGGCAGGTCGAAGGGCGAGCGGTTGGTCTCCGCGAGCGCCGAGATGAAGAAGATAATGAACATCGGGAGCAGCGGGATGAAGAACCACACGGTCCGCTGCGCCATGACGATGTCGGACAGGTTCAGGCTGCCGACGCAGAGCAGCACGGAGACCAGCACGAAGCCGATCGAGACCTCGTAGCTCACCATCTGCGCCGCGCTGCGCATCGCGCCCATGAAGGCGTATTTCGAGTTGCTGGCCCAGCCGGCGATGATGATGCCGTACACGCCGAGCGAGCTGATCGCGAACAGGTAGAGGACGCCGACGTTGATGTTGGCCAGCACCCAGCCCGCGTTCACCGGGATCACCGCCCAGGCGATCATCGCCAGTCCGAAGGTCAGCATCGGCGCGAGCAGGAACAGCGCGCGGTTCGACCCCGAGGGGATGATCGTCTCCTTGGTCAGCATCTTCAGCGCGTCGGCGAAGGGCTGCATCAGGCCGAACGCGCCCACCACGTTCGGCCCCTTGCGGATCTGGATCGCCGCCAAGACCTTGCGCTCGGCGTAGGTCAGGTAGGCGACCAAGATCAGCAGCGGGACGACCAGGGCGAGGGTCTCGCCGAACACCAGGCCGAGGTGGCCGAGCGGGGTCTGCCACACGCTTGGATTGGTGACGCCCATCGCGCTACTCCGCGGCCATGCGGGCGGGCTCCCGCGCCGCGATGCTGGTCACGCACGCGGCCATGGTCGGGCTCGCCCGGCTGATCGGGTCGGTCTGGTAGTAGTTCGCGAAGGCTGGCCGGAACGCGGCGTGGCTGAGGCGGGCGATATCGCCCGCCGGGCCGGTCGGGTCGGAGCAGCCGAAGCGCGGCAGGAAATCGACGCGCCCGAACACCGGGTTCGCCTGCTCCAATCGCTGGCGCAGTGCGCCGATGTCGTCATAGGGCAGGGCGCGGCCCATGATCTCGCTCAGGGCGCGGATGATCTTCCAGTCCTCGCGCGCCTCGCCCGGCGGATAGACCGCGAAGGCGCCGCGCTGCACCCGGCCCTCGGTGTTGACGTAGGTGCCGTGCTTCTCGGTGTAGGCGGCGCCAGGCAGGATCAGGTCGGCGCGCGCCGCGCCCCGGTCGCCGTGATGGCCCTGGTAGATCACGAACGTGTCGCGGCCGATCCGCGCGGTGTCGAACTCGTCGGCGCCGAGCAACCAGAGCACATCGACCCCGCCCTCCAGCATCCCGGTCAGCCCCTTGCCCCCCGGCCCTGGCAGGAAGCCGAGATCGAGCGCGCCAACCCGCGCGGCGGCGTTGTGCAGGAGGTTGAACCCGTGCCACTCGGCC
>DATFDN010000032.1:0-2071 GCA_035252035.1 Acetobacteraceae bacterium
GAGGCCGTGTGATCGATCGCGAGGCTCGCGGTGTCGGCCGCCTTGCGGCCCACCGAGGCTGCCGCCTCCGCCGAGGCGGACGCGATGTCCGCCGCCAGCGCCGCCGGAGCGGTCACGGTCGCGGCGGCCGTCTCCGCCTGCTCCTCGCTCTTCGTCCTCACTGCCATCCTGCGCACTCCCCTCCTGATCATCCTGGTCACGAGACGCTGCTCGCGCCCAGGCGCCGTCGCTTCCACTCAATCCTCATGCTGCATTGCAGCATGAGACGGAAATAGGACAGCGTGGCGGACGTATCAAGAGATTTTTTTGTGCGCTGCACAAAATCAGACTCGGCGCGCTGTAACAACGGCCATTAACCCGTTCAACTTTAGGTGATTTCATGCTGGACAGGGCTCCTTGCCTGTCTCTAAAATTCCGCGTCTCTCACGTTCTCACTCACCGGAGACTCGGCATAATGACAGCTCGGCAGCGGCGCCGGTCGGCCTGGCAGGCACTTTCTCTGGCCCTGGCGCTGCTCGGCGCGGGGGCGGGGCTGTCCCCGGCCTCGGCGCAGATCGGTTCGGACCGGTACGCCTCGATCGTCGTGGACGCGCGGACCGGGGCCGTGCTGGAGGAGGCGAACGCCGACGCGCCGCGGCACCCGGCGAGCCTTGCCAAGCTCATGACCCTGTACCTGACCTTCGAGGCCCTGCGCGATCGGCGCGTCCGGCTCGACAGCCTGGTTCCCGTCTCGGAGTACGCCGCCAGCATGGAGCCGACCAAGCTTGGCCTCACGCCGGAGACGCGGATCACGGTCGAGCAGGCCATCATGGGCTTGGTGACGCGCTCGGCCAACGACGCGGCGGCCGCGCTCGGGGAGATGCTCGGCGGGAACGAGGCGCGCTTCGCCCAGTTGATGACCTTGCGGGCGCGCGCCCTGGGCATGGCGCACAGCACCTTCACCAACGCCTCCGGCTTGCCCGATCCGGACGCCTGGACCACGGCGCGCGACCTGGCCCTGCTGGCGCGGCGGCTGATCTATGACTTCCCCGGCTACTACCACTACTTCGGCACGCCGCGCTTCGTCTTCCGCGGCCAGGTGATCTTCAACCATGACAACCTGCTGACCTCCTTTCCCGGCGCGGACGGCCTGAAGACGGGATACACGGTCGCGTCCGGCCACAACCTGGTGAGCAGCGCGGTGCGGGGCGCGACCCGCCTGGTGGGGGTGACACTCGGCTGCGCCAGCAACGGCGAGCGGGACGCGCACATGGCGGCCTTGCTCACGGCGGGCTTCGCCCAAGAGGGCGTGCCGGTCAGCCCCCCACCGATCGTGACCGCGCGCGCCAGCCGGTACAGCCTGATCGGCTCCGCGCGCGCCGCCGAGCCCGACCGGCGATTCGAGCCCCGGCTCCATCCGGTCGTCCAGCTTCGCCCCGCCGGTGTCCTCCGTTTCGGCGTCCAGCTCGGCAGCTTCCCGAGCGAACACGCGGCCCGCGCCGCCGCCGAGATGGCCCGCCAGGCGAGCGAGAGCGGCGCGATCCACCTCCAGCGCGTGAGGCTCCACGGCCGCAAGGCATGGCGCGCCCAGCTCATCGGGCTGAGCTCGTCGGAGGCGGCGCTGGCGTGCAGCGCCGCCGCGAAGCGCGGCGCGCCCTGCGCGGTGATCCACCCGCAGTCCCGTCAGATGGCGGCGCTCTGACACCGGCCTCCCGCTCCCCTCGCGGGAGGGGGCCGGCACCGCTTCACACGGCCCGTTCGGCGCTTCCGTACGGTTCCGGGGGCGGCTGCCGGCCTAGCGGCCTCGCGTCCGCCTCCCCCACGACCTCGCGCATGGCGACCAGCGTGCGGAAGCCGCGCACGTTCGGGTCGGCCAGGAACAGCTCGCGCGTGAGCGCCTCGTAGGCCTCCATGTCGGGGAGGCGCAGCACCAGCACCCAATCCGCCTCGCCCGTCACGTACCAGCACTGCCTCACCTCCGGCCGCGCCCGCACGCGGCGGGCGAAGAGGTCGAGCGCCTGCGCGGCCTCGCGCTCCAGCGAGACCAGCGCCACCACGGTGAGCGGCAGTCCGACCGCGGCCGGGCGCACCA
>DATFDN010000033.1:0-2605 GCA_035252035.1 Acetobacteraceae bacterium
GGAGGGGGGCTACGCGCGACCCTGCCGGGCGGCACCGACGACGCCGCCAAGCTGGCCGCGGCCGAGCGCGAGCGGATGCGCGCCTTCGTCGAGGGGGTCCATTCGGGCCGCATCCTGGGCGCCACCGGACGGCGCTTCACCTGCGTGCTGAACGTGGGCATCGGCGGCTCCGACCTTGGCCCGCGCGTCGCGACCGAGGCGCTGACCCTGGCCGCCGACGACGCGCCGATGCAGGCGCGGTTCCTCTCCAACGTGGACGGGCACGCCTTCGAGGCGGCGACGCACCAGCTCGATCCCGCGACGACGTTGATCCTCGTCGCCTCGAAATCCTGGACCACACCCGAGACGGCGATGAACGCAGCGGCGCTGCGCGCCTGGCTGTCGGGCGCGCTGGGCGAGGACGCGGTGGCGGCGCATTTCGTCGCCCTGTCCACCAATCTCTCGGCGGTCCGCGCCTTTGGCATCCCGCAGGAGCGGACCTTCGGCTTCCGCGACTGGGTGGGCGGGCGCTACTCGCTGTGGTCGCCGGTGGGCTTGGTGATCGCGCTCGCCGCGGGCTGGCCGGCCTTCCAGGGCCTGCTCGATGGCGCCTGGGCAATGGACCAGCATTTCCGCGACGCCCCGTTCGAGGCCAACCTCCCCGTCCTGCTGGCCCTCGCCGGGATTTGGCACGTCAATGGCATGGGCTGCGCGACGCAATGCGTGCTCGCCTATGACGAAAGGCTGCGCCGGCTGCCCGCGCACTTCCAGCAGTTGGAGATGGAGAGCAACGGCAAGCGCATCACGCTCGAAGGCCAGGTGGTGGACCACGCCACCTGCCCCGTGGTGTTCGGCGAGCCGGGAACCAGCGCGCAGCACAGCTTCATGCAGCTCGTCCACCAGGGGCCGGCCGTGATCCCGGTGGACTTCATCCTCGCCGCGAGCCCCGACCATTCGCGGGAGGAGGCGCATCGCGTGCTCGCCGCCAACGCCTTCGCGCAAGCCGCCGCGCTGATGTCCGGCCGTTCGGAGGCGGCGGCGCGCGCGGAGATGGCGGCGCATGGCACGCCTCCGGATGTGATCGACCGGATCGCCCCGCATCGCGCCTTCCCCGGCGAGCGGCCTTCCACGATGATCCTGTTCCGCCGGCTGGACGCGTTCAGCCTCGGGCGGCTGATCGCGCTCTATGAACACAAGGTCGCGGTGCAGGGGTGCCTCTGGGACATCGACAGCTTCGACCAATGGGGAGTCGAGCTGGGCAAGCAGCTTGCGAGCGGCATTCTGCCTGCCCTGGAGGGAAAGGAGGCGCCGGAGGCGGAGAGCGATCCCGCCACGCGCGCCGTGATCGGGCGCTTCCGGGAGTTGCGCGGCGAGGGGTAGTTCGTGGCCGGATGCCCCCTATCCATGCAGATCAGGTCCATGCAGATCCGGACATTCACAAGTCGGGTTGGCGCTCTCGCCCCCCCTCCCCCGCAAGCGGGGGAGAGGGTTGGGGTGAGCGACTGTCTGGTTTGTCAAGTCGCCTGGGCGAGTTCTTTTCGGACGTCGCGAGCCTTGGCGTTGAGCCGGGTGAGCAGCTTGTGGGCGAGCGCGGTGCGAACGACCTTGGGCGGCTTTCCAGCGTCGGACAAGCGTCGGTGGAAGGCCATGAAGTCCGGGTCGTATCGTCGGACCCCCTCGGCGACGATGAACAAGATGGAGCGGACGCCCTCGCGTCCGCCGCGCACCGGGCGCTTGCCGCTGAATGCGCCACTGTCGCGAGCGATCGGGGCGAGGCCGGCGAGCTTGCCGATGGCTTTGCCGGAGAGGGTGCCGATCTCCGGCAACTCGGCCATGAGCCGGGCGACGGTGCGGCCGGCGACGCCCTTGATGGTGCGGAACTGCGCATCGAGCGTCCGCCACAGCGGGTCGGCGCCGATCAGCGCGGCGATGCGGGTCTCGAACGCCCGGATCTCGCGGGTGAGCAGGGCGATCACCGCCTCCAGCGAGGCGAGCACCTCCGCGTCATCCGCCAGGCGGCGCTGGTTGAGTTGGGTCACGCGCAGCTCGGTCAGTTGGCGCAAGCGGGTGACCAGGGCGGTGAGCCGCGCCTGGGTCGCGCTGGCCGGCGGATGGGCCTGGAGACGCTTGACCTCGGCGTACCAGGCGATGGCGCCGGCATCGATCCGGTCGGTCTTTTCCAGCAAGCCCATCGCCTCGGCGAAGCGGCGCACCGCGCGGGGGTTGATGAGGGCGGTCGGGATGGCGGCGGCCCACAGAAGGCCGAAGGGCAGCCTCTCGTATCCGCCGGTCGCCTCCATCACCACGAGGTCCACCGCATGGTCGCGGCAGAACGCAACCAGCCCGGCGATGCCGCCATGGGTGCGATCGAAGCGTTTCCACGGGCCGTCATCGTGTCCGATGCGGGCGTCGAGGGCGGTCGAGGAGACGTCCACTCCACAAATGGTCTTTGCCACGGTAACCTGCCTTGTCCATGCGACGGGCAATCGAGCGACTGTTCGGTCGTGCGTGACACAGCGAAGGCCGGTCCCAGGGCTCACCCACGGTTGTGGCCTGGGGGCTTGCGGGCGCCGGCCTCCGCGCGCGGGGTCCGCTGGCCAGCGGACCCCGCGCGCGGAGGCCGGCG
>DATFDN010000034.1:0-5470 GCA_035252035.1 Acetobacteraceae bacterium
ACCGGCGCCTTCTCGCCGCGCATCGTCGGCCTGACCGGCACGCCGGAGCAGGTCGCCACAGTGGAGCGGGAGTACCACGTCTATGCCGCCAAGCATGTCACTGGACCCGGTCCGAACGATTACGCCATGGACCATAGCTCCGTGCTCTACCTCATGGGACCGGATGGCCGCTTCATCGCGCCAATCGATGCCGACCAAACCGCACCGCAACTCGCGCAATCGCTCGCGGGCCTGATCTCCTGATCAATAATTCATCGATTACAGCACCCATGGCCGTCATCGCGAGGAGCGAAGCGACGAAGCGATCCAGAGCTGGCGGCTGCGGTCCTGGATTGCTTCGCCTGCGGCTCGCAATGACAGTCGGGCATTCGTGGCACAATCAAGGAGATCCTGGAGGAAGGGGAAAAGCCATGCGCCGCGCCATCCTCGTTGCGGCAACGCTCCTGACCGCATCGCCGACCCTCGCCCAGAAGAACGGGCTTGAGATCGCGCACGCCTGGTCCCGCCCGGCCTCGGCCGGGGGGGTCGGGGTGGCCTATCTCACGATCACGGACAGCGGCCCCCCCGATCGGCTCACCGGCGCCAGCTCTCCCGTTGCCGAGGCGGTGGAGCTGCACCGCTCCGCCACCGCGAACGGCGTGGCGACGATGCGCCCGGTGGACGGGCTCCCGGTTGAGCCCGGCACGCCCGCCGTACTGAAACCGGGCGGATACCACCTGATGCTGCGCGGCCTGAAGCGCCCGCTCGCGGCCGGAGAGAGCTTCCCGCTCACGCTCGAATTCGCCAAGGCCGGCGCCCTGACGACAACCGTGACCGTGGCGCCGCTGCGTGCCGGGGCGGCCACGGGCGAGAGCAACGGGATGGGCGGAATGCATCGCCACTGACGCGGCTGGCCCTGCTGTTATAGAGTCGCCGCATGAACAAGCTCTCCGCCTCCGCAGCGGTATCGGCCGATACGGCTGAATCCAGCCGGACACCTGTCCTGCATCTTGCCAAGCCGGCTCCGATCCTGCCGGACAGCCCGGAGCGATTCATCAACCGTGAGCTATCCTGGCTCGATTTCAACCATCGCGTGATTGAAGAGGCAGAAAATTCGCGTCATCCTTTATTAGAGCGGGTGCGATTTATCTCTATAAGTGCATCAAACCTGGATGAATTCTACTCAGTCCGCGTCGCCGGGCTGATCGGGCAGGCGAAAGCGGGCCTGACCGCGACCTCGCCGGACGGGCGCACGCCGGCCCAGCAGCTTGCCGAAATCAAGGTCCATGCCGAGGCGCTGCTCGCCGACCAGCAGCGGGTCTGGCGCGATCTGCGCGCCCTGCTCGATGTCGCGGGGGTCGAGGTCCACGAGCCGCGCACCCTGGGCGCCGACGACCTGGCTTGGCTCGAAGCCTGGTTCATGGACCGCGTTTTTCCCGTGCTGACGCCGCTCGCCATTGACCCGGCGCATCCGTTCCCCTTCATCCCCAACATGGGCCTGGTCATGGCGTTGCGCCTGACCCGTCAAACGAACGGGATGGGGATGCGCGCGCTCATCCCGCTGCCCGCGCAGGTCGAGCGGTTCGTGCGTCTGCCCTCTCCCGGAACCCGTGCCGCCGCGCCCATCCGCTTCGTCATGCTAGAGGCGGTGGTCAGCCTTTTCCTGAACCGAACGTTCCCCGGCTTCCGCGTCACCGGCCAGGGCATGTTCCGCCTGATCCGCGACACCGACGTGGAGTTCGAGGAAGAGGCCGAGGATCTGGTCCGCTCCTACGAGACCGCGCTCAAACGCCGGCGTCGCGGCGTCGCGATCCATCTCACCCTGAGCGCCGACATGCCCCAGGAACTGCGCGACCTGGTCGCCGACGAGGTGGATGCCGGGGCCGACGAGATACACCTTGAAGGCGGCATCCTGGGCGTGGCCGACCTCCGTCAACTGATCGTGGACGATCGGCCCGACCTGCTGTTCCCACCCTACACGCCGCGTTTTCCCGAACGCATCCGCGACTTCGGCGGCGACTGTTTCGCGGCGATCCGCGCCAAGGACATCATCGTTCACCATCCCTTCGAGAGTTTCGATGTCGTGGTGCAGTTCCTGCGCCAGGCCGCCCAAGACCCGACGGTGATCGCGGTCAAGCAGACCCTATACCGCACCAGCCGTGACAGCCCGATCGTGAAGGCGCTGATCGAGGCCGCCGAGGCTGGCAAGGCCGTCACCGCCGTGGTGGAGCTGCGCGCCCGCTTCGACGAGGAGGCGAACATCCGGCTGGCGCGCGCGCTGGAGGCCGCCGGCGTCCAGGTGGTGTTCGGCTTCGCCGGGCTGAAGACGCACGCCAAGATGTCGCTCGTGGTGCGGCGCGAGGCGGGAACAGTGCGCTCCTACGCGCATTTCGGCACCGGCAACTATCACCCGATCACCGCCCGCATCTATACCGACCTGAGCTTCTTCACCACCGATCCCCGTTTGACCTGCGACGCGGCGCGCTTGTTCAACTACCTGACCGGCTACGCGCAGCCCGAGCGCATGGACGAGCTCGCCTTCTCTCCGCTGACATTGCGCACCGTGCTGCTGGAGCTGATCGAGCGCGAGGTGGCGTTCGCCAAAGCGGGCAAGCCCGCGAACATCTGGCTCAAGATGAACAGCCTGGTGGACGAGGCGTTGACCGACGCGCTGTATCGCGCGTCCGGCGCCGGGGTGAAGGTGATGGCCGTGGTGCGGGGTATTTGCTGTCTGCGCCCCGGCATTCCGGGCCTGTCGGAGAATATCCGGGTCAAGTCCATCGTTGGCCGTTTCCTGGAGCACAGCCGCATCTGCGTGTTCGGCAACGGCCACGCGCTGCCCAGCCGGCACGCGAGCGTCTTTATCAGTTCCGCCGACTGGATGGTGCGCAACATGGATTGGCGGGTCGAAACCTTGGTGCCGATCCACAACCCCACGGTCCATGCCCAAGTCCTGGACCAGATCATGGTCGTGAGCCTGCGCGACACGATGCAATCATGGGAGCTGAAGCCCGACGGCGCATGGCGGCGCGTGCCGTCGGGCAGGCGGCCCGTCTCGGCTCACGACTACTTCATGACCAACCCCTCGCTCTCGGGCCGTGGCTCGGCGTTGCACGGTCCAGTCGCGGCCGCTTCATTGCCCTCGCGTCGCCCTGATCGCTTGAACCAGGATTGACCATGCCCTTCGTGCCACCTGCCAACGCGCCGCGCTGCGCGGTGGTCGATCTCGGATCGAACTCCGTCCGGCTTGTCGTTTACGAGGGCGCGTGCCGCAATCCCGTGGTGATCTTCAACGAGAAGGCGGTGCTGCGGCTGGGCAAGGGCTTGCAAGCGACGGGACGGCTCAACCAGGACGGCGTGGTTCAGGCGCTCGTCGTGCTGCATCGCTACCATGCGGTGGCGCGCGCCATGGGCGCCGATCCCCTTGAGATTTTGGCCACGGCCGCGGTGCGCGACGCGAGCAATGGGGCTGCTTTCGTCGATCAGCTTCGGGCGCGGCTGCCAGGCGTGCCGATCCGCATTCTCTCCGGCCCCGAGGAGGCCGAGTACGCGGCCCTCGGCGTGCTCTGCGGCATTCCCGACGCCGACGGCCTGCTTGCCGACATCGGCGGGGGCTCGCTTGAGCTGGTGCGCCTGACGGCGGGGCGGCCGGGAGGCGAGGCGCAAACCCTCCGGCTCGGCGTGATCCGCCTGGCGGAGCGTGCCGGCGGCGACGTCATGCGGGCGCGCGCCATCGCCGACGAAGATCTCGCGGCGGTCCCCTGGCTGCGCGAGATCGCGGGCAGGGATCTCTACCTGGTCGGGGGTGCCTGGCGGGCTTTCGCCCGGATACACATGGAGCAGACCGCGTACCCGCTGCACATGGTGCATCAGTACGAGATGCCGAGCGAAGAGGCACGCGAGCTGGCGGGCATGATCGCGGGGGCTGGCCGCCGCCTCCTGGAACGCTTGCCCGGCGTGCCGCGCAGGCGCATCGACGACCTGCCCTTCGCCGCGGTGGCGCTGCGCCGGGTGCTGCGCGCGAGCGGCGCGCGGCGCGTCGTGTTCAGCGCGAGCGGACTCCGGGAAGGCTGGTTCATGCGCCGGATGCCCCCAGAGATTCGCGAGCAGGATCCGCTGATCGCCGCCGGGCAGGACTACGCCCGCCGCCTGGGCCGCGATCCCGCGTTCCCGCCCCATCTGATACTCTGGACGGCCCCGCTGATGGCGTATGAGACGGCGGAGGCGCGGCGGCTGCGCGAGGCGCTCTGCTGGATGTCCGATCTCGGCAGCCACGATCATCCGGAGGTTCGCGCCGAGCAGGCGTTCTGGCGCGTACTGCGGGGGCCAGGGCTTGGGCTCGACCACCACGCCCGCGGCTTCCTCGCCCTCGCCATCGCGATCCGCTACGAGGTGGACGGCAATGCCGCGTTCCTGCATTCCGCTCGCGCGCTGCTCGACGTTGGGGGCGCGCGCCGGGCCGAGATCCTGGGCTCCGCTCTGCGCCTGGCGTACACGCTCAGCGCCGGAACGCCCGATCTCCTCGCCGCGACGTCCGTCGCGGTCCAGGGCGGCCGCCTGATTTTACGCTTGCGCGAGGAGGCGGGTGTCTTCGCGGGCGAGAGCGTGCTGCGCCGGCTGGACCGGCTCTCCCAGGCGCTAGGGCTGGAGGCGGCCACGGAGAGCATGGGGCGCACCGGCTCTGGCGCGGCGGGTGATCTGGCTATCCAGAGTGGAGGTCCGCTATGAACCTCAATGCCGATTTCACCGCCCGCGCGGCGGTCCATGCCGGGCAATGCGATTGGACGCCCTCGCCGGTTCCAGGGGTCGATCGGCGTATGCTCGACCGCGTCGGCGGCGAGGTCGCGCGCGCCACGTCGATCGTGCGCTATGCGCCGCATAGCCGCTTCTCGGCGCACACGCATGGCGGTGGAGAGGAATTCCTGGTGCTTGATGGCGTGTTCCAGGATGAGCACGGGGACTACAAGGCGGGAAGCTACGTCCGCAATCCGCCGACCTCGCGACACACGCCCGGCTCGGAGACGGGTTGCACCCTGTTCGTCAAGCTCTGGCAATTCGATCCCGACGACCGGACGGAGCTGCGCACCGATACCGCTGCCGTTCCCTTCATGCCCGCGCCCGGCCGGCCGGGGGTCGAGATGGCGCCGCTGTTCGAGGACGCCTGGGAGCACGTCCGGCTAGAACGCTGGGCGCCGGGCACCGCCATCACGCTGCCGGTGCCGGGTGGGATCGAGCTGCTCGTGCTCGATGGCAGCTTCGTCGAGGACGGGGAGACGTTCACGCCCCAATCGTGGCTCAGGCTTCCTGACGGGGCTGTGCTGAGGGCCACGGCGGGACCGCAGGGATGCCGCGTCTGGGCCAAGTCCGGCCACCTCACGCGCGCGTTGCCGGTGCCGCGCTAAACTCCCTCTCCGCCCCTCGGGGCGGAGAGGGCCGGGGTGAGGTGGGGGAAACCCCAAGGGCGTAGGGCGGAAAAGCGCAGCGCATTCCG
>DATFDN010000035.1:0-2604 GCA_035252035.1 Acetobacteraceae bacterium
TCGAGCGCGGCGGAAACTGCCAGGAACGCGCTCGGGTCGCGCGTGCCGGTCCAGTCGAACTCCGCGAGGAAGCCGCGTCCCAGTCCGTGCGAGATGGTGACGGGATGCAGCGCCCCCTGCCGCTCGGGCGCTACCCAGAGCAGGCCGCTTCCCTTGGGTGCGCAAAGCCATTTGTGGCAGTTGCCCGCGTACCAGTCCGCGCCGATCGCCGGCAGGTCGAGGGGCATTTGTCCCGGCCCGTGGGCGCCGTCGATCAGCACGGGAACGCCTGCCTGCTTGCAGGCGCTCACGATCTCGGCGACTGGCAGGACCAGGGCGCTTGGCGAGGTGATATGGTCGATGACCGCGATCCGCGTCCGCCCGGTCAACGCGCCCGCGATGCGTGCCGTCACTGCCTGGGACGTGGGCCGGGGAAAGGGCAGGGGCACTTCGATCATGGAGGCGCCGGCCCGTTCGGCGACGAAGCGGGCAGCGTTGCGAACCGCGCCATAGCCATGCGTGAGGGTCAGGATCTCGTCTCCCGCCTCCAGCCGCAGCGAGCGCAGCACGGCGTTGCAGCCGGTCGTGGCGTTCTCGACGAAGGCGAGATCCTGGCCTTCGGCGCCAAGGAACGCCGCCAGCCGCGCCGCCGCATCCCGCAGCGCGGGGGTCATCTCGCGGCGGAAGAACCGTCCCGGCTGCGCCTCCATGCGCCGGCGCCACTCGTCCTGCGCCGCGCGCACGCACAGCGGGGTCGCGCCGAACGAGCCGTGATTGACCGAGAGCCATGCCGGATCGAGCGACCATTCATGGCGGATGGCCCGGCCGAGCGCTCTCATGCCGCGTAGGCGAGAGGCAGGCCGGGCTCGGGCCAGTCGAGCGCGACGAGCTGCCCCTTGCCCGACAGGGTGATGTAGGCGGTGCGCAGATCCGGGCCGCCGAAGCAGATATTGGTCGTCATCATGTCGTCCGTCGGCACCTGCCGGAGCAGCCGCCCGTCGGGCGCGATCACGCTGATGCAGCCGCGGAGCAGGGTGGCGACGCAGATATTGCCGGCGGCATCCACGGCCAGGCTGTCGAAGCGCGCGAACCCGCCGAGCCCAATCACCAGCCGCCCGCCATGGGGCGAGGGGAAGGGCCGCTTGCGCGCGACCCCCGGTGCTTCAAGGTCGAATGCCCAGAGCCGGGCGGTCTCGGTCTCGGCGACATACATAACCCGCCCGTCCGGCGAGAGCCCCACCCCGTTCGGCGTCAGGATCGGATAGGCCACCTCCACGATGCGCGAGCCGTCCGCCAGGGCGTAGTAAAGGCCGCCCTGGTCCCGGTCGCGCGGGCGGGTCTTGCCGAGATCTGTGAAGTAGAACCCGCCCTGGGAATCAAAGACGATATCGTTCGGACCGCGCAACCCGTGCCCGTCGCAAGTTTCATAGAGCACGCGAGTTTCACCCGTGCCCAGATCCACACGTTCAATGCGTCCACCCGAATAGAGGGGGCCTTGCACCACCGGGCGCAGCATCCCGTGCTCGTGCCGCCAGGCAAAGCCGCCGTTGTTGCAGACATAGAGCGCGCCGTCCGGGCCGACCGCCATTCCGTTGGGGCCGCCGCCGGGGCGTGCCAGTGCCTGGACCGTGCCATCCGGTCGCACGCGGCTGATGGTCTGGCGCTCGATTTCCACCAGCGCGACGGAGCCATCGCGCAGCGCCACCGGGCCTTCGGGGAAACACAGTCCAGTGGCGATCACCCGCGCCGCGTCCATCGCATCACCCTCCCCCGCTCCCGCCGAGCATAACGCGGAAACGATTCGTTAGCACGTGTCCGGCCATAATGGGGTGGAGGTCCGTCATTGTCCGCTTCCGCGACCCTGCGCCCGCCCGGACCAGCCAGCCTCGCCGCGCTCGGCTTGATGCTCGCCGGCGCGGCCTGCGCGGCGCTGGCCCCAGCGCTCTACTGGAACCTGCTGGAAGCGGCCGCCGTGCTGGGCCTGACCGTTCTTGTCTGGCGGCACACCGAGGCGGCGAGTGTCGTCTGGGTAGTGCTGAGCGCCTGCACGCTGGAGATGACGCTCCTCGATCTGGTCGGGCCGGAGGCCTACCAGGCGACGATCGCGGCCACGAAGGCGGCGGGGCTTGCCCTCGCGCTGCTCTGCGTCCTGCGCTACGGGCCGCGCCTCGACCTGCATAACCCGGCCTGGGGCTTCCTGCTGATATTCGTGGCGGGGCTGGCGCATGGCCTGCATCCGGGGCTGACGCCAGCCGACAGCCTGCGCTCCCTGTTCGGCTCCGTGGCGCCCTACGGCTTCACCTTCAGCCGGCTCTCCCGTCGCTGGGCAACGGCGATCATTCGCGCAACGCAGTGGGCGCCGATGCTGTCCGTGGCGGGCGGGATCTGTCTTGCCCTGGCCGGTCTGCGCCCGCTTTTCGTGGATTCGGGTGGGCTGCGGCTAGAGGCGCTGGGCCATCCCGCGTTCCTGGCCGGTGCCGCGCTGACAGCGGTGTACGCGAGCCTGATCGAGGCGTACCGCAACCGAGGCAAGCGCGATCTCGCGCTTCTGGTGGCGAACGGCGTCATCCTGTTGCTGACCGGGGCACGCGCGCCGTTGCTCTATGGCATCGCCGTCGTCGTGCT
>DATFDN010000036.1:0-6006 GCA_035252035.1 Acetobacteraceae bacterium
CACCGCGAGCGGCAGCGACGGCGCGCGCGCGATCTCGTCCAGGGCGAGCGCGGCGAGGTGGCGGCCCCGCCCCTTGAGATCCCAGTCAAGCGGCTCGGCGCAGGCGGCGAGGATCAGCTCGCGCAGCAGCGGCGACACGGCGATGACCGTCGCCCTGGGCGGCGCCACGCGCGCGGCGTCGGGGCGCAGGAACAGCGCGCGCATGGCGACTGGCCCGTCCATGTGGACCGCGTGGGACAGGGCGGCGGGAATGAAAAGGCCGGTGCCGGGCGGGATGGCGTACCGGGCGTCATCGGTCGCCACGCGCAGCACGCCGGAGAGGGTGTAGAGAAGCTGCGCCCGCCGGTGGCGGTGCGGCTCGGTGGCGAAGCCGTCGGGATAGTCCTGCGTGAAGCCGACGACGGCGCGTGGCGCGCGCTCGTGCGCGGCGGTGCGGGCGTGCGGCTGTCCGATACGCGACATGCTTTGGCCGAATATCGTGGCAGGGACACCCTACATTGGACGCTGCGTGGAACAAAGAGCCCAGAAGTCTGGAATCCGAAGCCGATGCCCGACCCCACCCGCCGCCAGATCGCCCTCATCAACCTTGCCCACGGGCTGACACACTACTCCCTGCTGATCCTGCCGACGGCGGTTCTGGTCATGGCCCGGCCCGGCGGCGCGTTCGGATCGGAGTACGGAGCGGTCCTCGCCCTCGCGACCGGCGGGTTCGTGCTGTACGGCGCGGGTTCGCTGCCGCAGGGCTGGCTTGCCGCGCGGCTTGGGCGCAAGACGATGCTCGGCGCCTTCTTCGTCGGCACGGGCCTGTCGCTGGCCGTGGCCGGGCTGGCGACTTCGCCGCTCGCCCTTGCCCTCGCGCTGGCGGCGGCCGGCCTGTTCGCGGCGATTTACCACCCGATCGGCACGGCCATGCTGGTTGACGCCGCCGGCAGCCGGCCCGGCCGCGCGATCGGGGTCAACGGGGTGTGCGGCAATATCGGCGTGGCGCTGGCTCCGGTCGTCACCGGGCTGCTGGCCAACGCGGCGAGCTGGCGGGCGGCTTTCGCGGCGCCGGGGCTGGTCTGCCTCGCCGCCGGGCTGCTGTGGCTGCGCGTGCCGGCCATCGAGCACGCCAGCCACCGTGGCCGCGCTGCCTTTCCACCCATCCCGCGCGCCCTGGTGCGTCGCGCGGTCATCGTGTTGCTGCTGATCGCCGCCGTCTCCGGACTGGTCTTCAACGCGTTCACGTTGCTGCTGCCGAAACTGATGCAGGACCGGCTGGCCGACAGCCCGAACCTGCTGCCGCTGGTCGGGGTCGCCGCGTTCGGCGTGACCCTGTGCGGCGCGGTGACGCAGTTCACCGTCGGCCGGATGATCGACCGCCTGACCTTGCACCGTGTCTTCCTGCCGCTCGCCCTCGTCCTAGCGCCGGGCCTCGCGGCGCTGGCCTGGCTGCACGGCTGGGCCGTGCTGCCGGTCGCGGCGGTGATCTTCGGCCAGGTGACGGTCAACGAGACGATGACCGCCCGCTACATCTCCCCCGAGACGCGGGCGCGGATGTACTCGGTGCGGTTCTTCGTGGGCTTCCTCGGCGCCGCCGCCGCGCCGCCGATGGTGGGCCTGCTCCAGCAGCGCACAGGCAGCCTCGCGCTGGTGATGCTGGTGTTGGCGGCCTTCGCGCTCGTCACCCTGGGCTGTGCGGTCTTCTTCCCTGATCGGCCAGAGGAACTGCGGCCGGAACTCTGGGCGCGCGCCGCGCCCGCTCCGGCGGAATGAAGACCCCGTTCCTTTCGCGGTCCCGCCGCGCGTGTGGCTTGCAAGCCTAATCCGTCAGCCCCTCGCGGCCTTCGATGGCCATGAGCGTGGCGGTGAGAAGGGCGATCAGCTTCTCCCGGCCGTTCGCCTCCGCCACGACATCGGTTTGCGCCAGGGTGAGCGTCCGGCCCGCCTTGACGACGCGGCCACGGGCCACGATGCGATCGCCCGTCGCGGGCGCGACAAGGTTGATCTTGAACTCGGCCGTCAGCACGCCCGCGCCGGGCGGCATGAGGCTTAGCGCGGCGTATCCGGCCGCCGTGTCGGCGATGGCGGCCACCGCGCCCGCATGGACGAAGCCATGCTGTTGCGAGATTGGCGGGCTTGGGGGCGAGCGCGATGTCAACAGCGCCCGGCGACAGGCTCGCGATGAAAGCGCCAAGCGTGTTCATGAGCCCTTGCTTCGCGAAGCTGGCGCGGATGCGGGCCTCGAACGCGGAAGTTGGCTCGGACTGACTCACCGTGTGGCCTTCGCCCCGACTTTTGCCCGCCTCATTCTTCCCGTCCTTAATTCGGCAATTCGGCCCGCCACCCGCCCCCGTGGCGATCAGCTCAGGAGTTTAGGCGGGTCGCTTTTTCGACGGGACCGGTCCGCGAGTGTCAGACCACCCCGAACTCCTCCGGCCGCAGCAGCCGCGCCAGCCGGTCCAGCACGCCATTCGCGAGGCGCGGCTCCTCGCCCGAGAAGAATCCGTGCGCCACGTCCAAATACTCGTTGATGACCACCCGCGCCGGCGGGCCGTCGGAAAGCGCGAGCTCGGCCCCGCCCGCGCGCATCAGCGCGCGCAGCACCGGATCGATGCGGCTGAGCGGCCAATCGGCGGGCAGCGCCTCGGCCAGCATCCGGTCGATCACGTCCTGCCGCGCCACGGCTTCGCGCACGATCCGCGCGAACAGCGGCACCTCGGCGCGCGGCACGCGGCCCTCCTCGAATCCGCCCGTCCCCGGCAGTTCGCCCAGCCGGTGACGCACGAACTGGTCGATCACCGCCTCGGGGCTGTCCTGCGCCTGCTCACTCTGAAACAGCGCCTGCACCGCGGCGACGCGTGAGGCGGTGCGCGCGCGCGCGCGCGGCCTCAGCACCTTATCCATCGAACCTCTCCTCTGAAGGGCTAGGAGGCGGCGAATCGCCGCGCCGCCGCGACCTGCATCAGCGCCGCGACGGCGGCCTCCGCTCCCTTGTTGTGCCCGTCCTGGCCGGACCGCGCCAGCGCCTGGTCGATTCTGTCCACGGTCAGCAACCCCGTCCCAAGCGCCAGGCCGAACTGCAACGCGACCGCCATCATCCCCGCCATCGTCTCGCGGCATATATGGTCGTAGTGGTCGGTCTCGCCACGTACAATGCAGCCGAGCGCGACGAAAGCATCGAACCGCGCCGTCCCGCGCACCACGATCCGGATTGCCTGGGGCAGCTCGAAGGCGCCAGCCACGTCCAGCGTCGCGCGCTCCGCCTTCGCGTCGTCCAGGATGCGCTCCGCGCCGCGCGTCAGCCCGTCCACCACCTCGCGGTAGTAGGGCGCGCGCACCACCAGGACGCGCGGCGGCGGTCCGGCAAGCGGCGGGGCGGCAGGCAGCGCGGCATCGAGCGTGCTCATCGCTGCCAGCCCATGCGCACCGCGTCGGGAATAGGGCGCTGCTCCACGATGTTCAGCCCGTAGCCCTCCAGCCCGACAATGGTGCGGCGATGGTTGGACAGCAGGATCATGTCCCTGACCCCGAGATCAAGCAGGATCTGCGCGCCGATGCCGTAGTCGCGCAGCTCCCGGGGCGGGCGCTCCGAGATGGCGAGCTGGCGCACGCGGTCGGAAAGCGCGGTCTTGCGGTGCTCGCGGATCAGCACCATCACCCCCCGCCCCTCCCGCCCGATCAAATGCATCGCGTTATGGATCGAGATCCAGGCCGGCCCGCCGGTCATATCGTCCAGCAGATCGACCGCGTGCATCCGCACGAGCACTGGCTCGACGCCGGAGATGTCTCCTTTCACCAGGGCGAGGTGTTCCTGGTACTCGACCGTGTTGGCGTACACGACCAGCTTCCATTCGCCACCCGCGACGTGATGGAACGTGCTCTCGGTGACTCGGCGGACCAGCCGCTCGGTGCGGCGGCGGTGCGCGATCAGGTCGGCGATGGTGCCAAGCTTCAGGTTGTGCTTCTGAGCGAAGCCCACCAAGTCGGGCAGGCGGGCCATCGTGCCGTCGTCGTTCATGATCTCGCAGATCACGGCGGCCGGGCAGAGCCCGGCGAGGCGCGCGAGATCGACCGACGCCTCGGTGTGGCCGGCGCGGACCAGCGTGCCGCCCTCGCGCGCGACCAGCGGGAAGATGTGGCCGGGCGTCACGATGTCGTCGCGCCCGCACTCGGGGTTGATGGCCACCGCGATGGTGCGCGCGCGGTCGTGGGCGGAGATCCCCGTCGTCACCCCCTCGCGCGCCTCGATCGAGACGGTGAACGCGGTTTGGTGGCGGGTGCCGTTGGTCGCGCTCATCAACCCCAGGCCGAGCTGCTCGACGCGCTGGCGGGTCAGCGCCAGGCAGACCAGGCCGCGCGCGTGGCGGATCATGAAGTTGATCGCGTCCGGCGTGGCGAACTGCGCGGGGATGACGAGGTCGCCCTCGTTCTCCCGGTCCTCGTCATCGACCAGGATGAACATTCGCCCGTTGCGCGCCTCCTCGATCAGCTCCTCGGCGCTGGCGAGATAGTCGGAGAGATCCACGGCCTTCATCTCAGCGGCACTCCGCCAGCCGCGCGACATAGCGCGCGAGCATGTCGATCTCGATGTTCACCGCGTCGCCCGGCCGCAGCGTGGCGAAGCGGGTCACGGCGGCGGTGTGGGGAATGATGTTCACCGTGAAAGTGTCGCCCTCCACGGCGTTGACCGTCAATGACACCCCGTCCACCGCCACGCTGCCCTTGACGGCGATGAAGCGCGACAGCGCGCCCGGCACGCGGAAGGACCAGCGGACGGAGGCGTTCTCCGACGCGGCCGACAGCGCCTCTCCCACCCCATCGACATGACCGGAGACGAGGTGCCCGCCAAGCTCATCGCCAACGCGCAGGCTGCGCTCAAGGTTGATGGGCGTGCCGACGCGCCAGCCGCCCATCGTGGTGCGCGCCAGCGTCTCGGCGGAGGCGTCGGCGGCGAACCAGTCCGGTCCCACCTCCACCGCCGTCAGGCAGCAGCCCGAGCAAGCGATGGAGGCGCCGAGCGGGATCTGTCCGGTGTCCGGCCAGGGCGCGGCGATGACCAGGCGCATGTCCCGTCCCTCGCCAAGCGGGGTGAGGGCGCGAACGGTGCCCAAGGCGGTGATGATGCCGGTGAACATGGCTCAGGACGCCCTCTCGAAGGTCGTCAGCATGTCATCGCCGATCGGGCTTGCCGAGTGGCGGCGGAAGCGGGGCAGATCGGCGAGCCGGTCGTGCCCCATGGCCCGCACGGCGGGGAGCCCGTCGCCACCCATCAGGGCGGGAGCGTGGAACCAGGCGATGCGGTCCACCAGGTCCGCTCGCAGCAGGCTGGCGGCGAGCCGCGCTCCGCCTTCGACAAGAACGGAGGTCAGGCCAGCGGCGCCGAGGGCGAGCAAGGCAGCGGGTAGGTGGAGTGTGCGCCCCCCCTCACCCCGACCCTCCTCCCCCAAGGGAGGAGAGGGGGAGGGAAAGTCTTCCCCCTCTCCCGCTCGCGGGAGAGGGTCGGGGTGAGGATCAACCGCGATCACCCGTGCCCCCCGATCCTCGGCCTCCGCGCATCGCGCCGGGTCCGCGCCGGGAGAGACCAAGAGCCAGACCGGCGCCTCGGACGCGCTCGCCATCAGCCGCGACGAAAACGATGTGCGCAGCGCCGAGTCCGCAACCACCCGCACCACTGGCAGGGCGCGCATCCCCGCGATCCGGCAGGTCAGGTCCGGGTCGTCGGCGCGCACGGTGCCGACCCCCACCATGACCGCGTCGTGGCAGCCGCGCAGCGCGTGCGCCACCCGCCGCGCCTCCGGGCCAGTGATCCAGCGGCTCTCGCCGGCGCGGGTCGCGATCCGGCCATCCAGGGTGGAGGCGAGCTTCAGCGTGACCAGGGGCCGGCCGGCGCGCACGCGCTGGCTGAATGCCGCGACCGCCTCCGCCGCCTCGTCGGCCAACACGCCTTCGACGACCTCGATGCCGTGCGCCCGCAGCGCGGCGATCCCCCGCCCGTCCACGCGCGGGTCGGGGTCACGGGCACCA
>DATFDN010000037.1:0-25234 GCA_035252035.1 Acetobacteraceae bacterium
GACCGTGCATTCCGTGCCGCTGCTGATCATACCGCCCTGGATCAACAAGTTCTACATCCTCGACATGCAGCCGAAGAACAGCATGGTGCGCTTCCTGACACAGCAGGGGTTCACCGTGTTCATGGTGTCGTGGAAGAACCCTGACGCATCGATGGACGATACCACGATCGCCGATTACATGGATCTCGGCATCCTTGAAGCCAGCGACGTGGTGCGCGCCATCACCGGTGCGCAGAAGCTCAACGTCATGGGCTACTGCATCGGCGGCACGCTGCTGGCCATGACACTGGCCTGGCTGGCCACCAAGGGCGATTCGCGGTTCAACGCCGCCACTTTCATGGTCTCGTTGCAGGATTTCTCGCGCGTGGGCGACACGGCGGTGTTCCTGGGCGAGGACACGATCGATTTCATCGAGCAGCAGATGATGGAGCGCGGCTATCTTGACAGCCGCGAGATGTCCAACATGTTCAATCTGCTGCGCAGCAACGACCTGATCTGGTCGAACGTCGTGAACAACTATCTGCTGGGCCAGAAGCCGGCGGCATTCGACCTGCTCTACTGGAACAGCGACGGAACCCGCATGGCCCGGGCGGCGCATAGCTGGTACTTGCGCAACACTTACGTCGAGAACAATCTTATCAAGCCGGGAAAGGTCGAGCTGAAGGGCGAGGCCCTCGATCTCCGGCGCATCACGCTCGACACGTTCGCGGTGGGGGCCGAGAAGGACCATATCGTGCCCTGGGACGCGGCCTGGCGCATCACGCAGCTTTTTGGCGGCGCGGTGCGCTATGTGCTTGCCTCCAGCGGCCACATCGCCGGCATCATCAACCCGCCTGGCGGCAAAGGCACCTTCTGGACGAACGAAAAGCAGGCGGACACGCCCGCGGAATGGCGCAACGCGGCGACCCGCCACGATGGAAGCTGGTGGACCGACTGGGCCGCGTGGCTCGCCGCGCGTTCCGGCGAGCGGGCCAAGCCGCCCACGGTGGGCAACGCGAAATACCGCCCGTTGGGCGATGCGCCGGGCACCTACGTACTGGAGAAGTGAGTGGCGTGCGTACGTGTGGGCCGGTGGCGGAATGCGCTGCGCTTTTCCGCCCTACTTTCCTTTTGCTGGAACCTAATCCAGCACTTCCTTGTTCACCACGTTGTCTCGGTTAGGCCGGCCGTCGAGGACGCTCAGGATGTTCTCGGCGGTTGCCACTGCCATGCCGGCAACCGACTCTGTGGTGACGCCGGCCATGTGCGGGGAGGTGATCACCTGGTCCAACTCTAGCAGCGCGTGAGCGGCCGGGGCCGGCTCGGTCTCGAACACGTCGAGGCCGGCGCCTGAAAGATGGCCCGTGGTCAGGGCATCGAAAAGCGCGGGCTCGTCGATGATGCCGCCGCGCGCGGTGTTCACGATCGCGGCGCCGGGCTTCATGCGCGACAGGCGCACGGCATTGAACAAGCCGACCGTTTCTGGCGTCTTCGGGCAGTGGATGGTGACGAAATCCACGTTCGGCAGCGCCGCGTCGAGATCAGCGGCGGGCTCATAGCCGGCGGCGCGGATCGTGCCGGCTGGCACGTAGGGGTCGTACACCAGCACGCGCATGTCCATCGCCGCGCACCGCTTGGCCGCCCGCGTGCCGATGCGCCCGAAGCCCACGATCAGCACGACCTTGCCCGCCATCTCCATCGGCAGATTGCCCCGCCCTTCGGTCCAGCGGCCCTCGCGCACCACCTTGTCCATCGCGGGGCCGCGCTTGGCGAGCGTCATGATGAGATAGAGCGCGTGCTCGGCGACCGAGGTGGAGTTCGACGTGCCCGCGATCATCAATGGCACGCGCCGCGCGGTCAGCGCGGGCACATCGACCGCGTCGTAGCCGACGCCGATCCGCGCCACGACCTGCATCGCCGGAGCGGCGTCCATCTCGGCCTTGCCGAACGGCGTCACCGAGAGCGCGATCCCGGCGACATCGCCGAGCATCTCCAGCAGGTCCGTCTGCTTGATCGCGGTGGAGTACTGGCGCAACTCGATGTCATCGCGGCGCGACAGCACATCCTGCCCCGCCACGCCCATCGAGCGCGGCACCATGACCACCTTGCGGTTGCTCGGCATGAGTTCCTCAGAGCTTGTGTTGCAGGTTGGCGACGTAGCTGCGGTTCCAGGTGGGCGCGATCATCACCTCGTTGATGACGATGCGCGCGGGCAGGCAGGCGACGTAGCGGATCAGGTCGCCGCAATCCTCCGGCTGGACCATGCGCGTGCGCTCCTCCGGGCCGACCGGGTTGGGGCGCTTGTCGAGGATCGGCGTCGCCACCTCGCCCGGCAGCAGGGCGGTGGAGCGGATGTTGTTGACGCACTCTTCCATGTTGATCGTGTGGCTCATGGCCACGATGCCATGCTTGGCGGCGGTGTAGATCGGGCCGCTGAAGCCGCCGATGAACCGGCCAGCGACGGAGGCGGTGTGGATGATGAGCCCATCCTTCTGCGCGCGCATGATCGGCAGGGCGACGGTCACGCAATAGAGCGCGGCGGAGAGGTTGCCATGCACCAGCTCGTCGATGCCCTGCGGCGTGAGCTTGTCCCAGTGCCGGTCGGTGATGTTCAGCCCGGCATTGTTCACCAGGATATCCAGCCGCCCGAGCGTCTCCTTGAGGAAGCCGCCGACCGCCTGCGCCTGCGCTGATTGCATCAGGTCGGCGGGTCGCACATGGGCGGTGCCGCCGCCCTCGCGGATGCGCGCGGCGACAGTCTCCAATGGTTCGCGGCGGCGCCCGGTCAGCACCAGGGCGGCGCCCTCCTCCGCCAGCGCCAGTGCCGCCGCCTCGCCGATGCCGCTGCCCGCGCCCGTCACCCACGCGACCTTGCCCGCCAGTTTCGGCATCCGACGATCCCCTACCTTGCGTTGCGGGCATTGAACGGGATCGGGCGCGGCCGGGCAAGCGGGCGGGGTTATTTGCCGCAGGGATAGCGTTCGGTCAGGAATTGATACAGCCCGCCAGCGGCCGGAAGGGACGCGTGGGAGGAATCGGAGCGCACCCAGCGCACGAACTGATTCAGCGTCTCGGTGCGCGTGGGTGTTGGGCTGGGGAAGCAGAACGGCCTCTTATTGCCCGCGTCGTGCAGCATGACATCCACCGCGCCCTGGGCGAAGCCGTGGCAGTAGTTCACCTGCGCATCGCCCAGCCCGCTCCTCGGATTGGCCGCGCAGAGCTCGGCCAGTTCCCCGGCGGTCTTGGCATGGAGGTTCGTGGCGCGCTGGGCGTGAGCGGCCGGGACCAGGGCGGTGCCGATCAGGGCGACGGCTAGGCAGCGCGGGAGATTCATGAGGGCTTTCCTTGACAGAATGTGCATGAAACCCGAGAATCATACACCATGAGGTAGGGCCATGCGAACCAACATAGAGATCGACGACGATTTGATGGCCGAGGCGATGCGGCGCTCCGGCCTCCCAACGAAGAGGGCGACCGTGGAGGAGGCGCTGCGACGGTTTATCCAATCCAAGCGTCAGCTCGAGGCACTGGAGGATATGCGGGGCCTTGGGTGGGAAGGCGATCTTGATGCCATGCGCGGGCGGTGATCGTCGTTGATAGCTCGGTGTGGATCAACAATCTCCGGGACAACCAGACGCCAGGAGTGGCAAGGCTCCGGGCCGCCATAATCGCCGAGGAGGACATCCTTCTTGGCGACCTGGTGCTTCTGGAAATCCTCCAGAGAGCCCGCGACGACTTGCATGCCGCCCGTATTGAGCGTGACCTAGGCTGCTTTCCAGTCGCGAACATGTTGGACAAGCAGATCGCGGCCTTAGCCGCCCGCAATTTCCGCCACCTGCGCGGCCTTGGCATCACACTCCGCGCTGCGGCTGACCTGATTATCGGAACGTACTGCCTGCGCCATGGGCACGTGCTCCTGCACGAGGACCGCGACTTTGCTCCGATGATCCAACATCTCGGCCTGCAATCCCTCTTTTAATCCCGCCCCGCCCTCCCCTCCCGCCAGCGCCTCCATCCCGCGGCGCGCAGCTCGCAAGCGGGGCAGGCGCCGCAGCCATAGCCCCACACGTGGCGGTGCGAACGATCGCCCAGGTAGCAGCTATGCGTCGCTTCGCGCACCAGCTCGACCAGCCCCTCGCCGCCGAGTTGATGCGCCAGCTCCCAGGTCGCCGCCTTGTCGCGCCACATCAGCGGCATCTCCAGCACGAAGCGGCGGGCCATCCCAAGATTCAGCCCGAGCTGCATCGCCTTGATCGTGTCGTCGCGGCAATCGGGATAACCCGCGTAGTCGGTCTCGCACATGCCGCCGACGATGCGTCGCAGGCCGCGCCGGTAGGCGAGTGCGGCGGCATAGGTCAGGAACAGCAGGTTGCGGCCGGGCACGAAGGTGTTGGGCAGCCCTTCCTCCGTCATCGCGATCGCGGTCTCGCTGGTCAGCGCCGTCGCGCCGAGCGCGGCGATGGAAGCGGTGAGGTCGATGACGTGATCCGGCCCGAGCCGGGCACCCCAGTCGCCGATCTCCGCCAGTCCCGCGCGCACCGGGGCGCGGCAGTCCAGCTCCACGGCATGGCGCTGGCCGTAGGCGAACCCGATCGTTTCCACATGCGGGTAGCGGGCCAGCGCCCAGGCAAGACAAGTCGTCGAGTCCTGCCCGCCGGAGAACAACACGAGGGCGTGGCCAGGCATCGCGGGAGCGAAGCGGTGGCGCTGGTGCTAGTTCCCAGGCAGCGTCGGCTTGCCCTCGTGCGCGACCAGAAGGTCGTGCATGTCGATCGCATGGTCCTCTTCGTCGCCGAGGATCTTTTCCAGCATGACGCGGGTCGTTGGATCCTTCTCGCCGAAGTAGCGGATCAGTTCACGGTAATGCTCGATGACCACCCGCTCGGCAACCAGATTGTCGGTGATCATCTGCACAAGGTTGCCGCCGCTGCCGTACTCGGTGGCGCTGCGGGTGGCCAGCCCTTCGGGATCAAGGTTCGGCGTCCCGCCGAGCTGGTCGATGCGCTCCGCGGCCATCTGCATGTGCCGCCGTTCGTCCTCGGCATGTTCGGCGAATTCAGCGGCGACGGCTTCGCTGCTGATCCCGGTGGCGGAAATGGAGTTCATGGTGTAGCGAAGCACGCAGACGATTTCGGTCGCAACGACAGTCTGCAACAGCGCGATCGCTCTCTCCACGTCGCCGCCGTAGTTCTGGGTGACCGGCCCTTGGTCAAGATGCTCCTTCGCGCGCGCGCGCAACGTTTGAACGTCTGTCAGGAATGTGTTCTCATTGCCTTGAGCAGTCGGTGCCATCTAGGTCATTCCCGCATCACGGTATTGGACGCTCGATCCTCGGAGGCTTTGATGCAGCCAATCCAGGTCTTGGCAAACCTATGGCACGAAGCCGGCCTGCCGGAAAGCGCCCTGGGCGATGTCACCCTGTCCGGCAGCGATCCGGTGCTCCCGTCCTCCTTCGCCGTGGGCACGGCGGCGCAGGCGGCCATCGCCGCCGGAGGGCTGGCCGCGGCGACGCTGGGCCGGCTGCGCGGCCTGCCCCGCCAAAGCGTGGCCGTGGACATGCGCCACGCCGCGACCGAGTTCCACTCCGAAGGCTGGTTGCGGATCAACGGTGCGCCGCCCTCCGAGCCGTGGGACCGTATCGCCGGCACCTATCCATGCGGCGACGGGCGCTTCGTGCGGCTACATACCAACTTCCCGCATCACCGGGACGGCGTATTGTGCCTGCTCGGCTGCGCGCACGAGCGCCAGGCGGTGCGGGACGCGCTGCAAGCGTGGGAGGCGTTCGCCTTCGAGGACGCGGCCGCCGAGGCGGGGCTGTGCGTCACCGCGATGCGTCGCTTCGAGGAATGGGACGCCCACCCGCAAGGCCGTGCCGTGCAGTCCGAGCCGCTGATCGGGTTCGAGCGGATCGGCGATGCCCCGCCGCGCGGACTGCCGCCAGGCGATCGGCCCCTGTCGGGCGTGCGGGTGCTTGACCTCACGCGCGTTATTGCTGGCCCGGTCTGCGGGCGCACGCTCGCCGCGCATGGCGCCGACGTGCTGCTGATTACCGCTCCGCACCTCCCCAACATCCCGTCGCTGGTCATGGACACCGGACGCGGCAAGCTCTCGGCCCAACTCGATCTGCGCGAGGCGGACGCGCGCGAGACGTTGCGCGGCCTGCTGGCCGAGGCCGATGTGATGGTGCAGGGCTACCGTCCGGGCGCGCTCGCCGGGCACGGCTTCGGTCCGGCGGAGGCCGCCGCGATCCGGCCGGGGATCGTGTATGTCTCGCTCTGCGCCTATGGCTATTCCGGTCCGTGGCGGGACCGGCGCGGCTTCGACAGTCTCGTGCAGACGGCGAGCGGCTTCAACGCCGCTGAAGCCGAAGCGGCCGGCCAGCCCGGACCGAAGCCGCTGCCCGTCCAGGCGTTGGACCACGCCTCTGGCCACTTGCTCGCGCTTGGCGCCATGGCGGGCCTGTATCGCCGCGTGAGGGAGGGCGGAAGCTGGCATGTCCGGGTCTCCCTGGCACGGACGGGGCATTGGGTGCGCGGGCTCGGCCGCGTGCCCGAGGGGTTGGCGCATCCGGCCCCTGGCCCCGCCGACGTCGCTCCATTCCTGGAGGAGAGCGATTCGGGCTTCGGCCGCCTGTCCTGTGCGCGCCACGCGGCCGTGCTGGCAGCCACCCCGGCGCATTGGGACCGCCCCAGCGTACCGCTGGGCACGCACGCGCCGCGCTGGCCATAGCTCACCGGCGAGCGATCAGCGGCCCACGCGGCAGGAATGCCGGCATCACCGGCATGGCACGGTAAGAGGCAAGGCCGCGGCCAGCGGGCGGTGAGCCGCCCGGAGAGCCGCCCATGGATGCCGCGACCGGGGTGAAAAGCGCGCCCGCCCCGACCGGCCGGCCTGAGAACCCGTGCAGCCCCCCCGCGAGGCCAAACCGGCTGCCGCCCAGGCTCGCAACCCAGGCGCGGGCAAGGGGAGTCGGCGCCGGGGAGGACCGCCAGGCGGCGGCGAGGCTCCGCTCCTCCGGCCACGCGGCGAGCACCTTGCGTTCGTACTCGGCGCCGATCGAGGGGGTTGCCGAATGATACATGGCGGCCGCCTTGGCCCAGTCGCCAGTCTGTTGGTGCAGGCTTTGCAGGAAGCGAACCGCGTAGGCGACGTTGGTCACGGGATCGAACGCCGCCTCCAGGCTCGGGAACGCGTCCGGATGTTGTTGTAGGTTCACCTGCATACAGCCGACATCGATGGAGCGGATGCCCTGCCCTTGTGCCTGTCGCACCGCCGCGATCGCGGCCGCCTTGCTTTCATAGAACGACCCGGCGCCGTCCACGTCGGCGGTCCAGGGCCAAGGTTCCACTGCGCCGCTGCCGGGATCGCGCCGACCGCTTTCGACGCGGCCGATCGCGCCGAGAAGACCAGGCGGGATGGCATTGGCCCGCTCCGCCGCCCCGATTGCTTGCCGGCAAGACGCGGCGGTGATGCCGAGGGGCGCCATCATCGCCGCTCCAGCCGGAGGGGCGAAAAGACACAGCATCAAAGCGCCGAGGAGCCGCGGATCGCGCATCGGCGCAGGTGTAAAGCGTGTCCCCTAAGATACAGTTAGCGGGCAAATCCCTCTTCCCCAGCGCATTGCTGCGTCGCAAAAAAACGCTTGCGATCCCCGTCCCGCGTCCCTAATTTGTGCATCGCAGCAACGCGGTTCGCCGCATTGTCTGCTTCTTGGACGTTTCCTCCCTAAACTTGGCGGTGCCTTTCGGGCACCGCCACTTTTTTCGCGTGCGCCAGCATCAAGCTCGGACGGCACGGGAGGGAGCCAGGAGTCAACGCCGGTTCGTGACCCTGCGCGAGATCGACGGGGCTGTGTCGGCCAGTTCCAGGCGGGCGAGGTTTTTGACGCCGATGTAACGCCGGAAGGGCTTGCGCAATGGGCTCATATGAGCCTAATCTTGGATACCAGATGATCCGGGTTGGTTCCATGTATCCCGTCACCGTCGCCAAGGTTGCCGCCGCGCTCGGCGGCGCGCGAACTCTGGGAGCCCTTCCCAGCACTGTCGGCGAACTCGCCGAGGCGGTTGCGCATGGCCTGCCGCGCGGCGTGGTGCGGGAGATCGCGGCCAACGCCGCCCCGCGGGGCAAGGAGGCGCGGCAGATGGTCGCCGACCTGGTCGTATCCTCGGCCACGCTCAAGCGCAACGAGCGTCTATCCCCAAGCGCGAGTGAGCGTGCCGAGCGTCTGGCCCGGATCGTGGCCCTTGCGCAGCAGACGCTCGGGGATGAGGACCAGGCGCGGAGCTGGCTCAACGAGCCGCATTCCTTGCTCGGTGGCCGCCCGCCGATTCACGTCGCGGCGACCGATCTCGGCGCCCGGCAGGTCGAGCGCATTCTGGTCAACATCGAGTACGGCTTGCCGATCTGAGGTGCGGGTCTATCGGCTAGGCTCGCGGCGTCATCCGGTGTGGGATGGCGGGGGCGCCGCGCTGTTCGGCGGTCGATGGAACCCGCCAGGCGTGCCGGTCGTCTATGCGTCCGGCTCGCTCTCGCTTGCCATGCTAGAGCGGCTGGTGCAGCGCCACGACCTGGGCGGAACGGTGCTGGTCGAGGCCGAGATCCCGGACGAACTGGCGATCGAAGACTTGATGGCCGACCCGCCGCCGAACTGGTGGGCGCTCGACAGCCCGGAGGCGGCCGTGGCTGGTGGCGCGTGGGCGGCATCCCTGAGGACGGCGCTGCTGCGGGTTCCCTCCGCGCTGGTGCCGCGCGAGGCCAACTACGTCATCAACCCGTATCATCCGGACGCCGCACGGATCATCGTCGGCGCACCCGAGAGGCTGGAATGGGACGCGCGCCTGTTCGGCCTGCCGAAGCCGCACTGAGAAGGCGACGCTTGCGGGCGTCTGGCGCCGGACGCAGATTGCCGGCCCGTCAAGCCTAGGATCATCCATGAGCGTGATTGAGCCGATCCCCTACCCCGACGCCAAGCTTCGCCGCATCCTCGCCAGCGTGCGCGTGATCGCAATGGTGGGCGTGTCGTCGAATTGGAACCGGCCAAGCTACTTCGTCATGAAGTACTTGCAGGGCAAGGGATACCGGGTGATCCCGGTCAATCCCACGCTCGCTGGGCGGGAGCTGCTGGGGGAGCGCGTGTACGCCTCGCTGCGCGACATCCCTGAACCGGTCGATATGGTGGACATCTTCCGCGCCCCCGATCAGGTCGGCCCGATCGTGGACGATGCCATCGCGATCGGCGCGCGGGTCGTGTGGATGCAACTCGGCGTGCGCAACGACGCCGCCGGGGCGCGGGCCGAGGCGGCAGGGCTTGAGGTGGTGATGAATCGCTGCCCGAAGATCGAGTTCGGCCGACTGGGCGGGGAACTCTCTTGGAGCGGCGTCAACTCGGGGATCATCCGCAACCGCGCCGCCGAGGCGCCGACCGCCACTGTCCGGCGCCGGGCGGAGGAGCCATCGGAACACAACGTCACCTACGGATTCGAGACGCGCGCGATTCACGCGGGCGCCGCGCCCGATCCCACCACGGGCGCGCGCACCACGCCGATCTTTCAGACCGCGTCCTATACGTTCGACGACGTGGATCACGCCGCCTCGCTGTTCAATCTGCATACCTTCGGCCATATCTACGGCCGCCTCTCCAATCCCACGGTCGCCGTGCTGGAGGAGCGTGTCGCGAACCTGGAGGGCGGGCGGGCCGCGCTGGCCGCCGCGTCCGGCCACGCCGCGCAATTCCTGGTCTTCGCCACGCTGCTGGAGCCGGGGGACGAGTTCCTTGCCTCGCGCAATCTCTATGGCGGTTCGCTGACGCAATTCGGCCTGTCGTTCCGCAAGCTCGGCTGGGCCTGCCATTTCGTCGATCCGCGCGACCCAGAGAATTTCCGCGCCGCGCTGACCCCGCGTTGCAAGGCGATCTTCGTGGAAAGCCTGGCCAATCCAGGGGGCATCGTGGTCGATATCGAGGCGGTCGCGCGCATCGCGCACGAGGCCGGGCTGCCGCTGATCGTCGATAACACGATGGCCACGCCCTATCTGTGCCGGCCGATCGAGTGGGGGGCCGACATCGTCACGCACTCCACCACCAAGTTCCTCGACGGGCACGGCAACGCGCTCGGCGGCATGATTGTCGAGTCCGGCCGCTTCGACTGGTCCGAGGGCAACCGCTTCCCCTCGCTCACCGAGCCCGAGCCAGCCTATCACGGACTGCGCTTCTACGAGAATTTTGGGGATTTCGCGTTCACCACCAAGGCGCGCGCGGTGGCGTTGCGCGATTTCGGCCCCACCATGGCGCCGATGAACGCGTTCCTGACGCTGACGGGGATCGAGACGCTGCACGTCCGCATGGAGCGCCATGTCGCCAACGCGCAGCGTGTGGCGGAATTCCTCGCCGGGCATCCGCGCGTGGCCTGGGTGTCGTACGCCGGGCTTCTCTCCAGCCCGTACCACGCGCTCGCCCGCAAGTACCTGCCGCGTGGCGCCGGTTCGGTGTTCACCTTCGGCGTGCGGGGCGGCTTCGAGGCGGGCGTGCGGCTGGTGGAGAGCGTGCGGCTGTTCTCTCACCTCGCGAACATCGGCGACACGCGCAGCCTGATCCTGCACCCGGCCTCCACCACGCATCGCCAGCTCACGGACGCGCAGCGCGAGGCGGCGGGCGCCGGGCCGGACGTGATCCGCCTGTCGGTCGGGCTGGAGAGCGCCGAGGACATCATCCGCGATCTCGACCAGGCGCTCTGTCATGGATAACCCCTCCCCCAACCCTCTCCCGCAAGGGGAGGGGGCTTTCCATGCGCCGCCCCGTCCCCTTGCGAGAGGGGGCCGGGAGGAGGCGTCCAGCCCATATCCTGACGCGCCCAACACGGATTTACTCGACCGTATACCGCTCGATGCCCGCATTGTACTCGATGTCGGCTGCGGGGCCGGAGCCCTGGGCGCGGCGTATCGGCGGCTGAACCCGCGCGCGCGCATTCTCGGCATCGAGCAGGACCGTGATGCCGCGCGCCGCGCCGCGGAGCGGCTGGACGCGGTCGCCAACGCCGATGTGGAGCAGGCGCCGCTGCCGTTCAGCCTGACGGCCGGCATCGACTGCATCGTGTACGGCGACGTGCTGGAACACCTGAAAGACCCGTTCGCGCTGCTCCGCCGCCACGCCGAGGCGCTGAGCGAGTTCGGCACGATGCTGATTTGCGTTCCCAACGTGGAGCACTGGAGCTTCGTCGCCCACCTGCTGCGCGGCACCTGGGACTACGAGGACACCGGCCTTTTCGATCGCACCCATCTGCGCTGGTTCAGCCTGGAGAGCATGAAGCGCGGCTTCGAGGGACTCGGGCTGGCACCCTGCGACGTGCATCCGCGCGTGTTCGAGCCGGAGCGCGCGCAAGGCTTCATCACGGCCCTCGCTCCCGCCCTGCGGGCCTTGGGCATCGACCCGCAAGCCTACGCCAACCGCGCGGCGCCGCTGCAATATGTCTGGCGCGTGCGTCGTCGCGCGCCCGTGCGCCTGACCGTCGTGGCAACCATGCTGGCGCCCGTGGGCGGCGTGTCGCACACGCGCGTGGTGTATCCGTTGCAGGCCATGGCCACGGACGCGGCGGTGCAGACGCGGCTGCTGACCGCGTCCGACCCGCTACCCCGGCTGGCTCCGGAGCATCCGCGAGTCCTGGTATTGCATCGTCCGATCCTGGCGGGACCGCCGGCGGTCGATCAGTTGGCGCGGCTATTCGCCGCCGGCTGGGTGGTGGTGACGGAGTTCGACGACCATCCGGACTTCTTCAGGGCGATGCAGGGGGGCGACCAATTGTCGTTCACGGGCGTTCACGCGGTGCAGACCACGACGCCGGCGCTGGCGGAAGTGCTGCGCGCGCGCAACCCGGAGCTGCGCATCTTCCCGAACGCGATCCGCGCCCTGCCGGAGCCGCGCAACTTCACCGATCCGGGGCGACTGACCCTGTTCTTCGGCGCCCTTAACCGCGAGCGCGACTGGCAGCCCTTCATGCCGGCGTTGAACGCGGTCGCCGCCTCGGCGGGCGAGCGGCTGCGCTTCAGCGTGGTGCATGACCGCGCCTTCTTCGATGCCCTCGACACGCCGCACAAGAGTTTCACGCCCACCTGCGATCACGATACCTACCTGCGCCTACTGGGCGAGACCGAGATCGCCTTCATGCCGCTCGCCGACACGGCGTTCAACCGCGCGAAATCGGACCTCAAGTTCATCGAGGCGGGCGCGTGCCGGGTTGCCACGCTGGCCAGCGACGTGGTGTACGCGGCGAGCCTGGAGGATGGCCGCACCGGGCTCTTGTTCCGTGATCCCGAGGAGCTGCGCGCGCGCCTGTTGCGGCTGGTGGCGATGCCCGATCTCGCCCGCACGCTCGGCGAGGCGGCGCGCGCCTATGTCGCGAACGAGCGCATGCTGGCCTATCAGGTCGCCGAGCGGGTAGCTTGGTACCGCTCGCTCTGGGCACGGCGGGCCGAGTTGTCGGCGGCGATCAGCGCGCGCGTTGGCGATCCGGCGCTGGCTGCGGCGCTGCGTGTCCATACTGACGTCCCCGCCCCATGATTCGGCTGACCAAGCATGTCGAGCGACGGATACAAAAGCGGCATCTCGCGTTGGCCTGGATCGAGGCGACGATCGCGGCGCCGGACTGGACGGCGCAAGACCCTGACCCGACGCTGACCCGCTCCTACAAGGCCATTGCCGCGTTCGGCGGCCATGTGCTGCGGGTTGTGCATCGGCCAGAGGGCGCCGACATTTTGGTGGTGACAGCCTTTTTCGACAGGGACGCCAAGCGATGATGCGGACCAGCTACGACCCGGAGGCGGACGCCTTCTATGCACGGTTCGTGCCGGAGAGCACCGAAATCGCCCAGACGTGTGAGGTGGCGCCGGGTGTCATGCTGGACCTGGATGCGCGCGGCAACTTGGTCGGCGTCGAAGTCCTCAGCGTGAAGCTGCGCCTCGCCGGCGCCTATGGCACGGATGCGAAAGCCGCCGCCGAGTAGGAGCTCGGCACCGTCCGCGCCGCGCTCTCCGGATCGCGCCGGACGCCGATGGGAACCCTGCACTGCCTCTCATTGCGCGCACAAAAGAGATTGGCGCGGTAGGGGACCGGGGATCGTACAAGGCGCTTGACACAGGCGCGAACGCGGCCTTTCTACGCCCCTTGCACGAGCGGCGGGCGCCGCTTCGGCGTGCAGGGGTGTAGCTCAATTGGCTAGAGCGCCGGTCTCCAAAACCGGAGGCTGGGGGTTCGAGACCCTCCACCCCTGCCAGCGTCGGCGGGTCTTCCTTCAGTAACGGAGTAAAACGAGTGGCGGTGCATCCCGCGAAATTCCTGCGCGAAGTCCGGACCGAAATCGGCCGGGTAACGTGGCCCAGCCGCAAGGAGACCCTGGTGACAACCGGCCTGGTGGTCGGCATGGTGGCCCTGGCGGCGGCGTTCTTCTTCGCGATCGACGAGGCGGTGAGCATCGCGGTGCGCGCCATGTTCGGCGCCGCGAGCTGACGGGAACAGGGGAAGATGGCCAAGCGCTGGTACGTGGTCCACGTCTATTCGGGCTTCGAGAAGAAGATCGCCGAGCAAATCAAGGAGCAGGCCGCCCAAAAGGGGCTGAGCGACCAGTTCGAAGAGGTGCTCGTTCCCTCCGAGGAGGTGGTCGAGATGCGCCGCGGCCAGAAGGTCAATGCCGAGCGCAAGTTCTTCCCCGGATACGTGCTGGTGAAGATGGACCTCACCGACGAGGCCTGGCACTTGGTCAAGAACACACCCAAGGTCACAGGCTTCCTCGGCACCCGCAACCGCCCCACCCCGATCACCGAGGCCGAGGCCGAGCGGATCATGAAGCAGACCCAGGAGGGGGTGGAGCACCCGCGCCCCTCCGTCCTGTTCGAGGTGGGCGAGCAGGTGCGCGTCGCCGATGGCCCGTTCACCAGCTTCAACGGGACGGTCGAGGAGGTGGACGAGGAGCGGGGCCGGGTGAAGGTCAGCGTCTCGATCTTCGGGCGATCGACCCCGGTGGAGCTGGAATACGGCCAGGTGGAGAAGGTGTAGGGGCGCCCGTTCCGGGCGTCGGCAACCGGGGAGGCGATCATGCGTTGGACCCGCTTCGACCAGAACGGAACCGCGGTCTACGCCGTTGTTGAGGGCGACACGCTGATCCCGGTGCAGGGATCGCCCTTTACCACTTGGGAGCGGACCTCCACGCGCTTGCCGCTCGCTGGGGCTACGCTTCTGCCGCCGGTGATCCCGCCCACTTTCTATGCCTGCGGCATGAACTATGCCGGCCACGTGAAGGCGGTCGCGGCGAAGATCGGCCAGGCGCCGAACCTGCCGACCCAGCCCGATATCGGCTATCGCGCCAACAACGCCCTGATCGGCCCTGGCGCCCCGATCGTGATTCCGCGCGATGCGACCGAGAAGGTGCAATACGAGGGCGAGTTGGTGGTGGTGATCGGCCGCACCTGCAAGCACCTGACGCGCGAGGATGCCCTCTCCGCCGTGCTGGGCTACACGATCGGCAACGATGTCAGCGAGCGGAGCTGGCAGAAATCCGACCGCACGATGTGGCGGGCCAAGAACACCGACACGTTCAAGCCGATGGGGCCATGGATCGAGACCGATCTGCGCCTTGACGACCTGCTGACCCGCATCCGGCTCAATGGCAAGCAGCTCATCGAGTTCCGCACCAACGACATGGTGTTTGGCGTGGTCGATTATCTGGTGACGATGACTCGCTACCTGACGCTGTATCCGGGCGACATGATCTGGATGGGCACCGAGGGCGAGACCGCCGACATGAAGCATGGCGACGTGTGCGAGGTGGAGATCACCGGCATCGGCACGCTGCGCAACCCGGTGGTGCGGGAGGGCGAGCGGTAAGCTGAGGACGGCTAGAGCGGCTTCGATCGTAGAACCTACACCCCCTCCTCCCGGTCCCCTCCCGCAACGGGAGGGGAGGCGTGCGCCAAAGCCCCTCCCGTTGCGGGAGGGATGGGGGGTGAAACGGCGCGGCAGCCGATCGCGAATTTCTGAAGAACCACATCGAGTACCACACCCGCGACGTGCAGCGTTACGGCAACGAAAGCCACACGTTCCGGAATGATCCCGTTGCGTGCTCTGACGCCTGCAACCCTCGCCACGAAAGGTCCGTCCATGAAGATACTTTTGACCGCCGCCGCTTTGACTGGAATGGGGCTGGCGCTCGCCGTATCCCCAGCATCCGCGGCCGGCTGCCTAAGCGGCGCGGCGGTCGGCGCCGCCGCCGGCCATCTCGCGGGTCATGGGGTTCTAGGCGGGGTCGCCGGCTGCGCGGTCGGCCATCACCACGCCAAGACCGTCGCACGCCGGGAGCAGCAGAAGGCGTATAACCAAGGCGCCGCCGACGCCGCGAACGCCTCCAATCCCGCGATGTCCGGCTCAGCCGCCGCGACGCGGTAGGGCTCTCAGCCGGCACCGCCGGACTCGCGTCGGATGGTGTCGGCGACGCGGTCAAGCTCGATGTCGGGCGTGGCTGCCACGACGGCGTATCCAAGTCCGTGATCGATCCAGGCGCAGCCATTCAGCGATCCCTGGCTCATATCGGAGCGCGGCGCGTGGAGGTCGCGCGCCATTGGCCGCAAAAGCAGCGACAGGCGATCGCCTTGCTCATCGCCGTACATCAGCAAGGCGGCGGGAGCGCCGTGCTCGGTGGCGAGCAGGCGCCCCCCGATGAGCTGGAAGCCGAGGGATGAGAGATCCGCCGGGACCACCTTCCGGTTCAGCCGATCGGACAGCCATTCCCGCAAATGGGGCTGATCGGCCGCGAAAACCTCGACCGGATGAAGCTTGTCGCTGGCATAGACCTGATGGCTGGTCAGCGCCTCCTGCTTCAGCAGGCTGACCGCCAGCGCGGTCCGATCCGGCGGCCGCGGCGTGTGCAGGAGCCAGCCCCCACCACCGGCGCAGAGCGCCAGCACAACCGAGGCGGCAAGCAGCCAGGGCGCCCGGCGGCGGCGCAGCCGTGTTTCAATGATCCGCGCGAGATCGAGGCTTGGAGGAAGGGGATCGGCCGCACGCGCGGCGAACGCGGCCCGCAGCGCCTCACGCTGGGCCTGGAATGAGGCGACCCGATGCGCGTCCCCCGGGTGGGTCTCCAGGTACCGTTCAACGTCGGCACGCCGGTTCTCATCGAGCTGGTGGTCGATATAGGCGTGCAGGTCGTCCTCGCCGATCGGCCGCTCCGGCTCCGTCACTTGACCCTCCTGAGCGACGGCGCCGCCTGGCCGTCCGTGATCTCCCGCAACCGTTCCCGCGCCCGTGCCAGGCGCGACATCACCGTGCCGATCGGTATGCCGAGCACCTGGGCAACCTCGGCATAGGACAGATCCTCGACGCTCACCAGCAACAGCACGCTGCGCTGCTCCTCCGGCAGAAGCTGCATCGCGCTGATAATGTCCGCGGCATGGACATGCTCTTCCTGCCCGGCGCGCGTGCTCGGCGCGGCGTTTCCCAGCTCCTCGGCCGGCAGCGGGGCGCCGCGCCGCTTCCGCTGCCGGAGGCGATCGACGAACAGGTTATGCATGATGGCGAACAGCCAGGCCCGCATATCCGCCCCGGCGCGGCGCGTATGGATCTGATCGAGCGCGCGGACCAGGCAATCATGCACCAGGTCGTCCACCTCCTGGCGGTCGCGCAGCAGCGTGGCGGCATAGCGGCGCAGCGCCGGGATGCAGGCTTCCATCAAGCCGACCGGGCCGGTCATGACCGCCCGGTGCAACGGGCGGGCGGTGCCGGAACGGCGCGGCCTTGGCGCATGGCGGAACCTTCCCGGACGAAGGCCTTGCGTTCACGCCGGCGCATCGATTCAGTGGAAACGACGCACAGCGCAAGCGTTTATTCCGCCGCTCCGCGCCTTCGTCAAGATTTCGTCAGCAATCGGCCCAGGGGCCAAGCGCGGGAATAATCCCGCCCTGCCATGCGTCAGTGCGGGGCGAAGTCAAAGGATGGCGGCAATGAACGCACGGCGCTCATTCATCAAACATGGCGTACTCGCGGCCAGCGGCGCGGGCATCGGATTGGGTCTTCTTGATGGCCGCCAGCTGGCGCGCGCCCAGGACGACGGCTATGGCGGGCCGAGCCGGGGCGACATCGCCATCCTCCAATTCCTCGCCGCGGTCGAGCTGATCGAGAGCGATCTCTGGCTGCAATACGCCGAGCTTGGCGGCGTGCAGGACAAGGAGCTGCCTGGCCTGCCGACCGGAGGCAGCGCGCCCTACGTCGCCGCGCTGTCGAACCTCGACGCCGACATGCCGCAATACATCCACGACAACACCGAGGACGAGATCAGCCACGCGGCGTTCCTCAACGCGTATCTGGCGTCGAAGGGCGCCGAAACGGTCAATCTCGATCAGTTCCGCACGCTGCCAAGCAGCCGTGCGACAGGCGCCAATCAGATCGGGCGACTCACGAACCTCATGCAGCTAACGGTGGACACAAGCTGGTACACGCGGTACCGGAGCCGCGCGAACAATCCCGACCTCGATCCCGGCTTTCAGTTCCCCCAGGCGGTCCCCAGCCTGAGCAGCGGGCAGTTCCCCGCAATCCCAATCACGGATGCCGACCTCGCGCCCAAGGACCACATCCAGGCGATCGCCAACACGGCGGCGTTCCACTTCTGCTTCATCGAGCAGGGCGGAACCAGCCTCTATCCGACCCTGGCCCAAAAGGCGACGAGCCTCGAAGTCCTGCGCGTCCTGCTCAGCATCGGCCCGACCGAGACCGCGCATTTCCAGACCTGGCACGACAAGGCGGGCAACGCGGTATCCGACCCGCTGGCGCCGCTCACAGATCCGAACAACCCGCACCTGGTGTTCCCGAACCTCAATGCCGCGCCGTTTGGCGGGGAGGACTTCCAGACGAACCTCATCATGCCGGAGCCTTGCCCTTTCCTGAGCCGGAAATTCCCGCCTGTCTCGATCATCCGCCCGACCTCGGTGCAGGAGGGTGGCGCGATTGCGACGGTCGAGGCTTTCATCAAGGATGGGCTGTTCCTGGGCCAGCCCAAGGATTTCCTCGAACTGCTCGCCGATCTGGCGCACGACGCGGACAACGCGCGGCGTGGCGGATGAGCCGGGGGAGATCTACGCCCAGAACGGATCGGCGTCGCGCAGCGCGTGCCACGCCTTCGGCACGCGCCGCCGCGCCGCCTTGCCCCGGCCTTCCGTCCAGGCAGCCAGGGCGGCGAGGCAAGGCGCGATCCCGGACTCGTCGCTATCCGCCAAGTGCTGGGCCAAGTCCGGCGTTGCCGCCGCGTCGTTGACCGATCCAAGCAGCTCTTGCAGCTCCTTGCACGGATGCAGCAACGTCCGGACCCTCTTGGGCCGGTACAGTGATTCCGTGAACTCCGTCCCGTAGCGCAGCGTCTTCAGCCGCTTGCGCAAGCCGTGCAGGTCGCGCGGATCGGCATGGCGGATACCCTTGCCCTGCTTGGCCGCGCGGCGCATCAGCCGGTCGAGCAAATCCGGCGCGACATCCGCGACGGGCCGGGTCAGCGCCGGGGTGCCGAGCGTGGCCGGATCGCGCGCGCCCTCCTCGGCCCATGCGCCGAGTTCGAGCAGCAGGCGGGCGAATCCCGGCGCCTCCAGCTCTCGCATCGCTTCCTCCCGCGCTCGGGCGCGCGCCGGGCGGGCCGCCTCCGCCAAGTGGCGCGGCCAAGATTCGGCCGGATTCTCCGCCGCCGCTTCCGCCAGCGTCGCGGTGACGAACACATCCCAGTCCCTGGCGGCACCGAACAGGCGCCCCGCGCGGCGCAGCGCCTCGTTGTACCGGCTGGCGGCCTCCTCGGTGAGCAGCGGCTTGAACAGGGCAATGACCGCGCGCACGCGACGAACCGCGATGCGCACCTGATGCACGCCTTCGACATCGCCGCGCACGGTCGCGGGGAGATTGAGGCGAAGATGACCGAGTGCCGCGCCCATGATGTGGGCGAACGCCTCGGCCGCCGGCTGGTCCGGCCGCAACACCACGTCCTCCGCCTTGACCGCCTCCGGACCGGGACGGCCGGCGAGCTGGGCGCCACGCTCCGCCTTGCTGGCCGGCTCGATCGCGAGCGGCACCGCCTGGACCAGTTCCAGCGCCAGCCGATACAGGGCCGCCGGCCCTCCGGCCTTCAGCTCCAGCTCCAGCTCGCTGACCGGGACATCGCGCTGGCCCGCGCGGATGCGGCCTTGGTCGATCGCCGCCTCGACCACCGTGCCGCCCGCGCAGGCGACACGCCAGGCGGTGCGGCTAATTTCGGTCTTGCACACACGGGTCAACGCGCGGTCCAAGGCCGGGACCGAGTCCGCGCACGGGGTTCCGGCCAGCAGGCCGAGATCGGGCGTTTCGGCACCGACCGGCCACTCCCATTCGCCGCGCCGCGCCGCTGCCCCCTGGGCAACCGGAGCGAGCTTCAAGGTCTGGACCAGGCCGCGTCCCAGGCTGCGGCGCACGCGGAGACTGGCGCCGGCCCGGGCGAGCAAGCCGTCCGGCGTATCGAAATAGGTCGTCTCCTCCTCGCGAGTCTCGGGCGTGCCGGCGCGCGGCGGATGCAACGCCGGTTGCGCCTCCAGCACCGGGCGGGCATCGGGCGGCAGGCGCAGCTTGACCTCGATCTCCTCGGGGCCACGGGCGACGCTCGGCCCGCGCCGGGAATTTGGTTTCATTACCAGAAGCTGGTCGCGCGGCCGTCCGCCGTCAACGGAACCGCCGGACGAAGCTGGTGACTTCGTGACCGGGCGGCGGGCGCTCGGGCACTCCCCGGCCGTGGCGGAACCGGCTACAAGGACTCGTAGGCGCCGCCGTTGCACGTCCCAGGCACCCCGCCGCGTGCCGGCGCCGACGAAAGGCACGCGATAGAAGCCATGCGACGCAAGCCGCGTATTCTTGTGGTGGAGGACCAGGCGATGATCGCCGGTCTGATCGCCGATGCGCTGAGCGACACCTACGAGGCGGTCTGTGCCCCGACGGTGCCGGAAGCCGTGGAGCATCTGCTGACCAACTCGATCGATTTGGTTCTTCTAGACTGCGTCCTGCCTGGTGGGACGATGTGGCAGGTGATGCTGGAGGCTGACCGGCTTGAGGTGCCCATCGTCCTGATGACCGGCGATCCTGGCCAGATGCGGGAGATCAAGGGCGGTCCCCGTCCTTACATCCTCAAGCCGTTCTCGATCGCCCAGCTCCTGGATGTCATCGACGCGCAGACCGGCGTGGCCACCCCCGCCGTCTCCGCGCCCCGGTCCTGACGGGCGACGCTGAGTCTCCGGGTCGGCATCGCCGGCGCCACCGGCCGGATGGGACGCCTCCTGATCGAGGAGGCCCGGGCCGCTGGGATGACGGTGGCAGGCGGGATCGCGCGGCCAAGCTCCGGACCGTTTCCCGAGGGCGTGCCGCGCCTGGACGAGATCGGCGCGCTGGCGCGAGTCGCGGACCTGGTGATCGATTTCACACACGCCAAAACGGCACAAACCCACGCGCGCGCGATCGCGGCGGCGAAGACGGGCTGGATTCTAGGCACCTCCGGCCTAACCCCAGCCGATGAGACAGCGGTCGCCGAGGCGGCGCGGCACATCCCGGTGGTGTATGCCGCCAATTTCTCCCCTGGCGTGACTCTGGTGTTGGCCTTGGCCGAACGCATGGGCGCCGCCCTTCCGGCCGATGCCTATGACGCCGAGATCGTGGAGATGCACCACCGCCAGAAGGTCGATGCACCCTCCGGCACGGCGATCGGCATTGGGCGCGCGGTGGCCAAGGGGCGGGGGATCGCACTCGAAGACGCGATGGAGGCGGGGCGGCACGGACAGACCGGAGCGCGCCGGACGGGCGCGATCGGTTTCGCCTCCCTGCGTGGCGGCCAAGTGGTCGGCGAGCACACGCTGATCCTTGCCGCCGCCGACGAGCAGATCGCGCTGACCCATCGCGCCTTCGCCCGGCGCAGCTTCGCCGCTGGCGCGATTCGCGCGGCGCGGTGGGCGGCGGGGCGGAAAGCTGGCCTCTATGGCATGGGCGACGTACTCGGCCTTGGCTGACGCCCGATTGCTTGACCCTCGGTTTCGTTTCCGCCACACACCCCCCTGCCTGGCGGGCGCCCTGCATCCGCCGCTGCAAGAGGAGGACGCATGCGCGCGAGCGGCGAGTTCTTGTTCACATCGGAATCGGTCTCGGAGGGGCACCCGGACAAGGTCGCCGATCGGCTGAGCGATACCGTCCTGGACGCGTATCTCGCCGCCGACCCGTATGCCCGTGTGGCCTGCGAGACGCTGGTCACGACCAACCAGGTCGTGCTGGCAGGCGAGACCCGTGGACCCGAGTCGGTCACGCATGACCAGCTCGAATATTTGGTGCGGCAGGCGATCAAGGATATCGGCTACGACCAGCCTGGCTTCTCCTGGCGGCACGCCAAGGTGGACGTGCTGCTGCACAGCCAGTCGGCCGATATTGCCCAGGGAGTCGATGCCGCCGGCAACAAGGACGAGGGGGCGGGCGACCAGGGCATCATGTTCGGCTATGCCTGCCGCGAGACCGAGGCGCTGATGCCGGCCCCGCTCTACTACGCTCACCTGATCCTGCGCCGCGTCAGCGAATTGCGCCGTCGCGGGGATCGGGTCGTCGCCGGGCTGCTGCCCGATGCCAAGAGCCAGGTCACGCTGCGCTACATCGACGGCCGGCCGGTCGAGGCGACCAGCGTCGTCGTCTCCACCCAGCACGAGGAGGGGCTGGACCAGGAGCAGGTCAAGAGCCTGCTGCACCCCATCGTCGAGACGACCCTGCCGCCCGGCTGGATGCCGCCGGACCGCGAGTTCTACGTCAACCCGACCGGCAAGTTCGTCATCGGCGGACCGGATGGCGATTGCGGGCTGACCGGGCGCAAGATCATCGTCGATACCTACGGTGGCGCCGCGCCGCATGGCGGGGGGGCGTTCAGCGGCAAAGACCCGACCAAGGTGGATCGTTCGGCGGCCTATGCCTGTCGCTACCTCGCCAAGAACGTGGTCGCGTCCGGGCTGGCCGAGCGCTGCGTCATCCAGATCAGCTACGCGATCGGCGTCTCGCATCCGCTGTCGGTCTATGTCGATCTCCAGGGAAGCGGGCATGACGTGGACGAGGCGCGGCTGGAGCGCACGCTGCGCGAGCTGATGGACCTCTCCCCGCGTGGCATCCGCGAGCATCTACAGCTCAACCGGCCCATCTACACGCCCACCTCGGCCTATGGGCATTTCGGCCGCGAGCCCGATCCGGCGAAGGGCACGTTCACGTGGGAGAGGACGGATCTCGTGCCGGCGCTGAAGGCGGCGTTCGGGCGGTAGGGGGTGCCCGAATCAGAGTGAATCGCAACCCGGCGGGCCACACCCTCACCTCTCCCGCTCGCGGGAGAGGTCGGCGAGCGGAGCGAGCCGGATGAGGGTCTTGCCCGCGCTCCCCTCACCCGCGGCGCAAGCGCGCGGCGGCCTCTCCCGCGAGCGGGAGAGGTATGGCGGGGCGCGCTCCGCAATGACTGCTTCACATGCGACCCGAAAACGCTCCATCCGTCAAACCTCCTCCAGACCGGCTGTACGGACGAGTGCGCGGCCATGCGCTGCGCGCCCGTCAACAACACCTGCTCGCCGCCACGCTCCCCCGCCTCGCGTTCCGTCCCGAGCACGCCGCCGCGCCGCTGGCGGCGTTCGGGCTTGGCGTTCGGACGGTATGGCTGGAGGTCGGGGCGGGAAGCGGGGAGCACGCGGCGGCCCAGGCCGTGGCGCATCCCGAAGCCGGGGTGATCGCGTGCGAGGTCTATGCGAACGGCATCTGCTCGCTGCTCGCCCGCCTGGTGCCGGAGGGGGCGGAAGCGACGGCGCCGCTCCCCGCCAATCTGCGGGTCTGGCCCGACGACGCGCGGGCGCTGCTGCGCGCCCTGCCCGACGCCAGCCTTGAGCGTGTGTTCCTGCTGTTCCCGGACCCCTGGCCCAAGGCCCGCCACGCCAAGCGGCGCTTCGTCCATCCGGCCCTGCTGCCGCTGCTGGCGCGCGTGCTGCGGCAGGGCGGCGAGTGGCGGATCGCGACGGACCATCCGGTGTATCAGGAATGGGTCGCGGAGGTCATGGCCAGACAGGACTGGTTCGCGCCGGCCCCGCCGCTCACCGCCCGGCCCGCCGCTTGGCCGCCAACGCGCTACGAGGCCAAGGCGCTGAGCGCCGGGCGGACGCCGCGCTATTGGAGTTTCGTCCGGCTCTGATCGCGGAGGCTTAGGGCTTCCTTAATCCTGCCGGCGCCTAATCGGCGCATGAGGGCGCCGCACCCCTTCCGCCTGCTCGGCCTCGACTTCCCCGACCTGACGCTGGAGGGCGCGGCGCGCTGGATCGAGTCCCGGCCGGATGGGGCACCGTTCGGCTACGTCGTCACGCCGAACGCCGATCATTTCGTCCGCCTGCGCCGCGATCCCGCGCTCACCGCGATCTACCGCTCCGCCCTGCTCCGGCTGCTGGATTCGCGGGTTGTCGCCAAGGCGGCGCATGGCCTCGGCTTGCCGGCCCCGCCCGTCGTCACCGGCAGCGATCTCACCGCGCGCCTGCTCGCGAACTTGCCCCGCCACACCCCCATCACCATCATCGGCCTCCGGCCCGAGCATGTGCCCGCGCTGCGCGCCCGTTTCGGGCTTGCCGCGGTCGCCCACCACAATCCGCCACCGGATTTCGAGCGCACCCCCAGCGCGATGCGCAACGCGGTCCGCTTCGTCCTCGACCACCCCGCCCGGCTTGTGTTCCTTGCCCTCGGCTCGCCGCGTCAGGAATGGCTCGCGGCCGCCATCCGCGCCGACGGGGGCGCGAGCGGCACCGGGCTTTGCATCGGCGCCGGGCTCGACTTCCTGACCGGGGCCGCGCGCCGCGCGCCCGACTGGATGCAGCGCGCCGGGCTTGAATGGCTGCACCGCCTGTCCTCCGACCCCGCCCGGCTCGCGCGGCGCTATTTGCGCGACGACCCGCCGATCTTCGCGATGCTGTTGCGGGAGAGGATGCGGGCCACGACGCTGCCTCCGGTCATTGCCCGCCCCCTCCCCCAACCCTCTCCCGCAAGGGGAGGGGGCTTTCTTCCTTCTCCTCCTCCCCTTGCGGGAAGCGGCCGGGGGGAAGGGGCGTTGGCGACCCAAGAGCTGGAGACCCTGGTATAACGGCGGCTCCCCGCCCTCCAGGATGCCTCCATGGCCTCAGCCTCCCGCCTGCCCAGCGCCGATGGCGCCTCGCCCGCCATGGCGCAATGGTTCGCGATCAAGGACGCGCATCCGGACGCGCTCGTGTTCTTCCGCATGGGCGATTTCTACGAGATGTTCTTCGCCGATGCCGAGACGGCCGCGACCGCGCTCGATATCGCGCTCACGCATCGCGGCGAGCACAACGGGCAAGCGATCCCGATGTGCGGCGTGCCGGTCCATGCCGCCGATGCCTACCTCGCCCGACTGATTCGCCGCGGCTTTCGCGTCGCCGTCGCCGAGCAGATGGAGAACCCCAAGGCCCGCACCGGCAAGGGACCGATCCGGCGCGAGGTAGTACGGCTGGTCACGCCCGGCACGCTCACCGAGGACACGCTGCTCGAAGCACGCCGGCCCAACCTGCTGGCGGCGCTCGCCCCCGACCGCGCCGGGCTAGGGGCGGCCTGGATCGATGTCTCCACCGGGCTGTTCGAGACCGATCATGTGCCAGAGGCGGAACTGCCCGCCCTACTCGGCCGGCTCGATCCCGCCGAGATCCTGGCGCCCGAGACCGTCCCGCTCGGCGAGCACGTCCAACGCCGCGCCCCCTCCCCCGCTCCCTCCGCGCCAATCGCGGCACGGCGGCGTGTGGCCGAGGCGTTTGGCGCGGCGAGCCTGGACGCGTTCGGCACCTTTACCGACGGTGAGGCAATCGCCGCCGCCTTGGCGCTCGATTACGTGCGCGCGGCGTCGGGTGCCCTGCCCCGGTTGGCGCGTCCTGTGGGACGGCGCGGCGCCGGCACGCTCGCGATGGACGCGGCGACGCGCGCCAGCCTCGAAATCCTGCGCGCCCGCGATGGCGGACCGCACAGCCTGTTGGCCGTGGTCGATCGCACGCTGACGGCGGCGGGCGGGCGCCTGCTCGCCGCCTGGCTCTCCGCTCCGCTCACCGATCTGGACGCCATCGCCGCGCGGCAGGATGCTTGGTCTTGGCTGATCGCGACACAGCAGGCCACGGAGCGGCTGCGCTTGGTGCTGCGCGCCGCGCCCGACATGGCGCGCGCGCTTGGGCGGCTCTCGCTCAG
>DATFDN010000038.1:0-2630 GCA_035252035.1 Acetobacteraceae bacterium
GCCGCAGACCGCGCCGACGCTGACGCCGAAGCGCTTGGCCAGCACGCGCCGGCCGCCCCCGCCCGCCTCGTGCGCCCGCAGCACGCGCTCGCGCAGGTCCAGCGAATACGGCCGGGGCATGAGCACCCCCCCGTTCAGGCCAAAGCCACAGCAACGTCGCAGACGCCCACCCGTTCACGTCCAAGCGCAATCGGCTCTAAAGAGCGAAGGGATGCGGGAACGGCTTGCGGAGAATTCCTGATAGGGGTCACCGCACGATTTGTGAAAAATCGTACGACGCCTTTATCAACCAAAGGCAGCCACGGCGCAGCGGACCTCAATGCCGCCTTGCGCAGTCCGACGCAGTTGCCGTCCGGGGGCTGACTTGAACACGGCCGGGAACTGCAGGGCGGGCGCGATCCGGGACCACAACGGTTTGATCACCTCGCGTCCTTTGCGCGTGCGCCGGACGGCCTGCCCGGATACCACCCGTTGCGACCAGCGGAAACCGATCTCGCTGGGGCAGAGGTCGGCGTGCTGTGAGCTGATGTGGTGAAACACCCCGGCCACGGCGCGACGCACCCGGTCGTTGAAGCCCTCGACCGAGTTGGCGTGGACGAAACCGCGCGCGTATTCCCGGTCCGAGTGGCGGAGGGTGTCGTGCGCCGCGAAGGCCTGGCCGATCGACACGAACGCTTTCCACTCGTCGCTCATCAGGTGGGCGGTCACGTCGACGTTCTCACCGAGCACGCGGCGCGCCTCGCGCTCGGAGAGGTCGGCCACCACCTGGGCCCTTGCCTCACCGGCTGCCGCGCCCGCCGCGCTCTCCGCCGGCCTCTGAACAACCGCGAGGACCGGCGTCTTCGTGGTCCGTGGCTGGCCTTTGCGGCCTCGCCCCAGATGGGGCCGATCAGCGTCTTTGCGCGGACTGCCGCCAATGTAGAGCTCGTCCATCTCGACCGTGCCGCCGAACGGATGCTCGCGGCCCACCAGCAGCCGCAGGACATGGCCCATGCGCCACGCGGTGGGCTGGCTGACCCCGATTGCCTCGGCCAGGCGCACCGAGGAGAGCCCTTTGTCGGACTGCAGGATGAGCCATAGGCCCATCAGCCAGACCCGCAGGGGCAGCTTGGTCGAATGCAGCGGGGCGCGCGTCGTCACGGTGAACTGAAACCAGCATTCACCGCTCGCACACTGATACAGACCCGGGCGCGCCTGCCGGCCGACATCGCGTCCGGCGAGAGCCGTTGAGTTTGTGCAGCCACAAGCGGGGCACAGCCGGCCCTTTGGCCAGATCATCGCTTCGAGCAGCCGACGACAGCGCTCTTCATTCTGGAACGCCGCAACCATGTCGCCCACCGTCGCGATGCCTGCCAGAACCTCACGAATTCCGCCGACCATCCGCCTCTCCCCCACTGGCAGGGGCATGATTGCCGGCCAGGCGCGAAAGTACAAGGGCTGGCTATCTCTGGTTGATAAAGGCGGCGTACGATTTTTCACAAGTCGTGCGGTGACCCTGGTCGTCCCGCCGCGCGCAACGGCGGTGCCGAGCCCTGCCGCCGACGCAGCACCCAGCCAGCGGGACCGGCACATCCAGCTGATCCGTGACCGAGGGCGCCTGGGGTGGCAGAGGGCGGTCGGCTACGGCCGGCGCGCGCTCGGCGAGGCGGCGGTGTCCAGGTATAAAGCCCTCATCGGCCCCGGTCTGCGCGCCCGCAGTCTGCCCGCTCAGAAGACCGAGGCCCAGGTCGGCTGCCCGGTGCTGAACCGGATGACCAGGCTCGGGGTGCCGGTGTCGCGGCGCATCAGCTGACGGCGGCGCCAGCCGCAGCGCCACGTCCACGATCCCGATTGTGCACCAAAGCCGCTGCGGCCCCGTCCCGGACACCGCGCCAGTGGCTTGGTCGTGGCCATGGGGTGCGTCGCCGCCGCCCAAAGCCGGAGTTTCAGGTCGTCTCTCCAGGGAGGGTGGGCAGCCCTTGCGGCGCGATTGCGGCCGCGCTGCCGGCGCCCTCGCCGGCCATGCCGCAGGGGCCGTGATGCCGCTGGCGCTGATCCGCTTGCCGGCCCGCCAATGCCGCGCGCGCGGGCAGCACTATCGGGGCGGCCGTCCCGGCGCAATGGGGGTAACGGGATTTTGTTGCGGGTGCGTTCATGAAACCGGTCGCCGTTGCTCGCTATGCTCCCACCCCGATCTTGCCGCGATCGAGGCGGCGTTGGCTGGCGGCACCCCGCCACGGGCATCGCCGCGGCCTTCGCCACCACGCCCGCCGCGCTGCATCGGCATCGGAGGGGGCACATGGCGCCTCCGGGTGATGCAGAACCCGCACACGCCGTCCCGCAGCCGGCCACGCCGGTCCCGCCCGCCGCGTCGGCCTCCGTCCGGCAACGCCGCCGTCTGGTTCGGCCGCACGGCTTCATCGATGAAACCGGGCGCCAGCGCCATTGGGAGGCCGGCGGGGCCATCGCCGACCCGCGCGAGGCCGCGCCTCTCCGGGACCGTGGCGCGCCGCTCGAGCGCCTCGGGTGATGTCGAAACGCGCGTTTCGAAACACCACGGGGCGGCAGTCCTCGCCCACTGGCGCGCAGTCTGCGCTGTCATCGTCCGGCTCTGCGCCCAATGGTTGTGTTGATGGTAGGTTCTGCTCCCT
>DATFDN010000039.1:0-3405 GCA_035252035.1 Acetobacteraceae bacterium
CCGACGCGCGCGCCGCGATCACGGCAACGGTGACGCGATAGGCTGGGGCCTTGCGGACGCCCGGCCGCCGGCCGACCATGCGGCCCTGAGCGATGGCAAAGGGGGGAAGCGCCATGGTCGATCTCGTGCTGCGCGGCGACACCGTGGTCACGCCGCAGGGCGTCGGCGCCCATGACCTGGCGATCGCGGGCGGGCGAATCGTCGCGGTCGCCGCCAAGGACAGCCTGCCCGTCCCCGGCGGGGCGCGGCTGATCGAGGCCGGCGGCAAAATCGTCATACCCGGCGGGATCGACCCGCATGTGCATTGCAAATGGTTCCTGCCCAACCCGGACGGCACGGCGGGCCTGACCGACCCGCCCGATGTCGTGACCCGCGCCGCCGTCCATGGCGGGACCACCACGGTGATCGACTTCACCCGCGTCCAGCAGGCGCCCTCCGTGCAAGCCTCCATCGCCGCGCGGGAGGAGGACTGGCGCGGCCATTCCGCCTGCGACTACGCGCAGCACCTGATGGTCGAGGGCGCGCTGCCGCCGCGCCTGTTCGGCGAGCTGGCCGAGGCGATCCAGGCGGGCTTTCCGACCGTGAAGATCTTCACCACCGACATCACGCCGTCCCGCAAGGGACGCATGGTCGATTTCGGCGACATCTGGGAGGTGTTCAAAGTCCTCGCCGCCAATCGCGGGCTCGGCGTGATCCATTCCGAGGACAACGATATCGTCATGCACATGTACGAGAAGCTGATGCGCGAGGAGCGCACCGGCTTCGCCAACATGGCGGAGGTCCACAACACGCTGTCCGAGGACATCTCGTTCCGCCGCGTGATCCGGCTCGCCGAGAAGGTGCCGGGCACGGCGCTGTACATGATGCACGTCTCGGCGGGCTCGGGTGTCTCGGCGATCCGCGAGGCGCGGGCGCGCGGCGTGCCGGTCTACGGTGAGACGCTGCACCAGTACATGCTCTACACGAGCGAGGATTACCGCCGTCCCAACGGGCAGATCTACCACACGTACCCGTCGCTGAAATCGGCCGAGGACCAAGCGGCGCTCTGGGCCGGCACGCGCGACGGCTCCATCAACTGCGTGGCCACCGACGAGATTTGCTGCACGCTCAAGCAGAAGATCCAGGGAATCCGGATCGACGACACCACGGGCGGCAACGCCGGCGTCGAGCCGCGCGTCGCCCTGATGTACGCCGAGATGGTGGGGCGGCGCGGCTACACGCTGCCGCGCTTCGTCGATCTGGTGTCGGCGAACGCGGCGCGGATCATGGGGCTCTACCCGCGCAAGGGGGCGCTGGCCGCGGGGTCGGACGCCGATATTTGCGTGCTCGATCCGGCCGACAAGCGCGTGATCCACGCCGCCGACTTGCACGAGACCGATTACACGCCGTGGGAGGGATGGCAGATGGAGGCCTGGCCCTGCCTCACCATCCTGCGCGGCAAGGTGGTCGTGGAGAACGGCCGCTACCTCGGCGACCTGGCGGACGGCCTATGGCTGCCCCGGCGGGTCGATCGGGAGATGCTGGCCGGGCCACGGCTGTGAAGCTCCCTCTCCGCCACTGGGGGCGGAGAGGGCTGGGGTGAGGCGGGGGATTCCAGTGGAGGATCGGCGCCCTACTGCTGCTGCACCATCCCGCCCGATCCCATCGTCCCGCCCGGCGTGAAGCTGTGGCCCTGTTGCGCCGCCTGGAGGCTTTGCTCGTTCAGCCGCGCGACCGCTTCATCACCCGCGGCGGTATCGCCTTCGCTGCTGGCCGCCATGCCTCGGTTGCGGGCGGCGGCATGATGCGTGGCGCCGTGCCCGCCCGAGCTCTTGGCCCCGGTGTGCCTCGTCCCGGTGTGCGCGGTCCCCGCATGGCTGCTCGACGGGCTGGCCTGGCCCGAACCTGCCATGCCGCCGCCCGACCCCGACGGCCCCGCCGTGCTGGTCCCCCCGGCCGCGCTCTCGGTGCCGTTCGTGGTCCCTGCGTTGCCGGTGTTGCCAGCGCCTGGGTTGGGCAGGCCGCCGGCCTGCGCGGGAGCGTTGCCACCGCCTCCCCCGCTGCTTCCGGAAGCACCGCCGCCCTGTTGGGCGAGGGCCGGTGCCGCGGCGAGAGTGGCGAGGCCGAGCGCGAGCGCGCCAAGCGTCGTAACGAAGCGTGTCGTCATGGATGTCTCCTTTGTGCGGCGACCAGAACCGCCGTATCACAACCTTCGGTCACACTGGCCGCGCCAGTTGCGTTCCGCAGTTCATAACACCGCGACCGGGCGCCCAGGCGCGTCCTGCTCCATCCAAATGGCCTAAAGATGGCTGCTTTCAGGCGGAACATACCTCTTGGACCCTGACGCCACGCTCCGCGCCGTGACCGAGGCCGCGTCCTTCAACGCCGCCGTCGCCGCGCTCGCCGCCGACCACGACCGCATGGTGGCCGACATCGTCGCGCTCGCTGAAATCCCGGCGCCGCCCTTCCAGGAAGCGGAACGGGCCAAGGCGTGGATGCGCATGGCCGCCGCCCAGGGCCTCTCCGAGCTGCGCCGGGACGCCGAGGGCAACGTGACCGCGCTGCGCCGTGGCGCGGGCGCCGGCGATCTGCTGTGCGTCGCGGCGCACCTCGACACCGTGTTCCCGCCCGAAACGGACGTCCGGGTCCGCCGGCGGGGAACGCGCCTGCTCGGTCCGGGAATTGGCGACAACACCAGGAGTCTCTCGGTGCTGCTGGCCTTCGCGCGCGCGATGGACCAGGCGGGCGTCCGCACGCGCGGCGACATATTGTTCGTCGCCGATGTGGGCGAGGAGGGCGTGGGCGATCTGCGCGGGATGCGCCACCTGTTCCAGCGCGGCGACTACGCCGGCCGGATCGGCGCCTTCATCACGATCGACAGCCCGGACATGAACGGCATCGCGACGCGCGGGATCGGATCGCGCCGCTATCGCGTGACCTTCAACGGCCCCGGCGGGCATAGCTGGGCCGCGTTCGGGATGGTCAATCCGATGCACGCCCTGGCCCGCGTGATCACCCAGCTCGCCTCGATCCCGGTGCCGGTTTCGCCGCGCACCACGTTCTGCGCCAGCCGGGCCGGCGGCGGCACCTCGATCAACGCGATCCCGAACAGCGTGTGGGGCGAGTTCGACCTCCGCTCGGAGGCAGCCGAGGCGTTGGACGATCTGGACCGGCGGTTCCTTCAGCTCCTAGGCGACGCGGCGCGGGAGGAGAACGCGCTCCGGGCGGGATGCGTGCGCGCGGAGATCGCCAGGATCGGCGACCGCCCGGCCGGGCGCACCGAGGACTCGCACTTCCTGCCCCGCCTCGCCTCGGCCGCCATCGCCCAGTACGGCTTCACGCCCCGCTTCGAGGCGGCGTCCACCGACGCCAACATCCCGATGAGCCTGGGAATTCCGGCCATCAAGATCGGCTCGGGCGGAACCG
>DATFDN010000040.1:0-8254 GCA_035252035.1 Acetobacteraceae bacterium
GGAACCAGAATGATTCCTATCGATGGCCAGACCATGCGCGAGATCGCGCCGTCGTTCAGCGGGGAGTGGGCCGAACGCCAAGCCAAGATCATCGCCGCCGTGGGCGAGGTTCTGCGACCGACGCTCGAAGGCTACCAGATCGCGACCAGGTTGCGGATCGCCCACTTCCTCGCGCAGACCTGCCACGAATCCGCCGGGTTCCGCACCACCGAGGAGTTCGCGAGCGGCGAGGCGTACGAGGGCCGGGCGGATTTGGGCAACATTCGCGACGGCGACGGGCCGCGCTACAAAGGGCGCGGACTGATCATGCTGACCGGGCGCACGAACTACCGGGAGTACGGGGAGGCGCTGAAGGCCGATCTGGAGGGCAATCCCGCCCTCGCGGCCGAGCCTGTGTTCTCGTTGCGCATCGCCTGCGAGTACTGGGGGCGCCACGACATCAACACGCCCTGCGACCAGGACGACGTGATCACGGTGACGAGGCGCGTCAATGGCGGCTTGAACGGCTTGCCGGAGCGGCGCGCGTACACCGCCAAGGCCAAGACGGCGCTCGCGCGGATCGAAGGCTTCCAGCTCTCCGGCGGAACGGCGCTCCAGCCCCATTCCGTGCTCCGGCGCGGCTCGACAGGGGACGAGGTCGCGGTCCTACAGAGCTTGCTCCGCACGCTCGGCTTCGCGCTCGCCATCGATGGGGACTTCGGGCCGGGCACCGAGGTGGCGGTTGCCCGCTTCCAGTCGGAGCAAGGTTTGGACGCCGATGGCATCGTCGGCGCCCAGACCTGGGCCGCCCTGCTTTCGCCCCAAGCAGAGGCGTAAGGCGGAAAAGCGAAGCGCATTCCGCCACTAGCCGGCGCGTTGGTGAAGGGCGGAATGCGCTGCGCTTTTCCGCCCTACTTCATTGATTTGCGCCATGATGATTGCTCGTTATGGCAATGGTCAGGTGGTATGTGGCATTGCCGCGGGTCGGGCCGATGACCAGGAGGTAGGTGCCCGTTTCCGGAAGCGTTCCCGCCCATCGCGTGGCGTCCTCGCCCTCGCCCGCGCCGGGCAGGGCCTTCCCGGCGACCTCCAGGCCGTCTTTGCTCCGTTCGAGCTTGGCGCCGGGCTCATAGATCTGGACCGCGGCATTGTCCTCCACGGCGCTGAGGCGCAGCGACATGTGCTGGCCCGCGCGCGCCGCGACGGAATAGAGCGCGCGCTCGCCGCGAATCACGGCCCCCGACACCTCGGCGCTCGACGCGCCGCGCGCGAAGCGGATAGGCTGGACCGTGTCAGCCGCTCTGGCATGGTCCGGGACACCGAGCGTCAGGAGGCACGCGAGCGTAAGGGTGATCCATCCGGCAGCGACACGCACGAGAGTCCGATTCAAGCTAACGGTCATGGTCCCAGAACCCTTGCTGCCTGCCACCGGAACGGCGTGGGTATAAGGTTCGTTCTTCTCGATGCGCCATGACCCGTATCCTGCTCCTCGCGATCCTGCTCCTTCTTCCAGCCGCGCCCGCCATGTCCGTCCATATCGTCGATCCCTGGCCCGATCTCCCGTCCGTGCGGGGCGTGCAGCAGGAAGCGGTGACGTTCCGCAGCAGCGATCCATTCGTGCCCGCCGCGATCCCCCGCGCGCCGGCGCGCACGGTGAGCGGCCTGCTGTTCCTTCCGGCGGATGCCGGGCCGAATCATGCGACGCCCGCCGTGGTGATGCTGCATGGCTCGGCCGGGATGATCGCCGACCGGGCCAAGTACGGACCGCAGCTTGCCGCCATGGGCGTCGCGGTGCTGCTGGTGAAGACCTACGACAGCCGCCGCGATCTCGGCACCGGCTTCATCGAACGCGTGCTCAACATCACCGAGACGATGTTCGTGGCCGACGCCTACGCCGCGCTGCGCTACTTGACGGCGCGGCCGGAGATCGATCCGCGCCGGGTGGTTCTGGCCGGGTTCAGCTACGGCGGCATGGCGGCGGAATACGCGATGTACGCGCAGATCGCCGACGCCTTGGCCCCGAACGGTCCGCGCTTCGCCGGCCATGTCGCCTTCTACGCACCCTGCATCGCCCGCTTCGCTGACAGCCGCACCACGGGCGCGCCGCTCTTGATGCTGTACGGCGCGGAGGATGAGCTGATCCGCCCCGATCGCTGCGCGCAGGTGGCCGAGGATCTGCGCGCGGGCGGCAGCGAGGTGGAGATCATCGCCTATCCGGGCGCCGTGCATCAATGGGATGGCGGGATGCCGCGGCAGTTGATCGGCCGGCAGCTCGCCGGCTGCCGCTTCCGCGTCGAGCGCGACGGCACCGTGCGCGACGAGAACACTCGCCTGCCGATGTCCGGCCCGTTCCTGCGCAAGGTCATCCTGGGGCTTTGCGTCGGCAGCCGGCCTTATCCGATCGGGCGGGACGACGCCGTGCGCGCGCAATCGAACCGCGATTTCGGGGCGTTCCTGGCGCGGGTGTTCGGGCGGGGGGCGCGGGGATAGAGCCGTCTCGGGCTGACCATGTTGCCGCGCTGTTTATTCCTAGATCGGGATAAAATCAGGTAGAGCCACGAACCCCGTCAATGCGAGGAGCGAAGCGACGAAGCAATCCAGCCGTCCGAACCACTGGATTGCTTCGCTGCGCTCGCAATGACGACCGCTTCCCCGATGCCACCTAAACGCATCCTGCTCCTCGGACCAAGATGCTGGGCAGGGAACGGCTCGTTTGGTTTACCAGCCATCGTCAACTCGGGTGTCCTCGCTTTGTGATGCGCTCGTCGGAGATGGTGGTGGCATCGTTGAGCCCGAGCAAGACCGCCTTCGGCGCGGTCAAAGCCATGTCGCCCTCCAGCAACACCTCCCTAGAGGTCCGGGACCTCCGGATAAACCTCAGCTCTCTCGAACTCCGTCATCCCACCCACGAACGATGAGAATGCGTTCCGCGCCGCGGCGGCGCCCTTGCTGTCATGATTGTGAGCATAGAAAGCAACGTGGAATTTTCCCGGCCCAGTTGCTTTAGTAACGTTTAGCACAACACTATCGTCACGACGGAATCAAACATCGCCGAAAGAATAACCATTCGGCCAGGTGGCCGCCCAAGTCGGGGCCAGCTTGAAGCCAAAGCGTTGGGCAAACGCCTCGATGCAAGCCGTGAAGCGGGGGTCATCCGCATCACTGACAAGGTACTTGGCGCCACCTTTTGGCTGCCCAACGTTACTTGTGCCGTCATTTTCCTTCATGGCTCCCGTCCACGGCTGCAAGTTTACCTGCCAAGGACATGCCTGGACCATGGCTGATGAGGAGAGCAATATCAGGAGCGCGCATCGCGCTATCGTTGTCATCGTACGCAACCTCTTTCACAAGTCCCGAATGGGCAGGAACCCCCGCGGGCGCGGCGCTATTCGCGGCGCGCGCGGCCGCGGCGGCGAGGACGCGCGGCGCATTGTCCAAGCCCACAACCTGGACGGCCCCGGCGAGGCCCTCCATCGCGGGCCGCAGATCGTCGCCGTGGCCGATCGCCGCCGCAACCGCCTGGATCCGCGCCGCGGCTCGCGCGCTGTCGTGGGGAAAGAAATGCTGGCGGAAGCTCTCCGCGTCGAGGCCGGCGCTCCTGATCCACGCGGGCATGGCATCGGTGAGCGACGTGAGCGCTCCCATTCCGAGTTGGCTCTCGAAGCGGGCGCGCTGCGCGCGCGGCATCTCGGCAACTGCGCCAGGGCCACGCCGCCCGCCGAAGTCGTGGATGGCCGGTCAAGCCCACTTGTGTCCGGATTAGGCGCGAGCCGGCCCTTGCCGGCACCTTCCGCGTCATGCTCGCGCTTGTCGCGAGCATCCACGCCTTCTTCCGCCGCCAAAGGCGTGGATGGCCGTGACAAGCACGGCCATGACGGGGTGGATGGCGCACCTGCCATTGTTGAAGACGCTTGGTATGACCCGGAGCTTCAGAGGCTAGAGCGGGATGCGTTCAGGTGACACCGGCGCATAGGGCCGGTGCTGTCAGCGCGACGCGCGGGGCAGCAATGCCTCGGGCACACCGGCGCTGGCCCGCGCGGTCACGCGATACAGCCGGAATGCCTCGATCACCTGCCCGCCGCGACGCCGTTCAGCACCGCCGAGCGGATGGAGAGAGGACCAGGGATTGGCGTCCAGGTCGGGGCCGCGCCGCGCGCTGCGCACCAGTATGCCGGCCTTCCCGCCGATCGCTGGGCGGGGCAGGGCGAACAGCGCCCAGCGGTGCTCGACGCCGATGACCGGCACGGAGGCGGGCAGGGCGCGGGCAAGCTCGGCGGCCTCCCCATAGTCATCGGCGGCGACGAAGCTCGCCCCGGCCGCGCGCCGCGCCATCTCGACCTGCTCGGCCAGGCCCCGCCAGCCAGCGAGCCGCAAGGCGGTCGGGTCGAGCGACGGCGCCAAGGGAAACGGCGCGGCGGTCGCCTGGACATACGCGAGCGCGGTGATGGTGAAGCCCAACGCCACCGCCGGGGCGCGGAGCCGGACCCAGATCCGCCCGTCCAGCCCCGCCGCCGCGAGCGTCGCCGAGGGGTACAGCACCGCCGGCCAGTTCGCCTGGACGCGATCGCCGAAGGCGTGCTGGATGAAGACGAGAGCGGGCAGCACGCTCAGTACCGCGAGCAAGGTCCATGCCGGGTCGCGGCGCTTCCAGGCGAGTCGCAACGCCACCAGTCCGCCGGCGACGCACAGGACAAACACCAGGGGTGTGGCGAGCCCCGCCTGTCCAGCCGCGAGTTCCCCTAGGAAGCGGATCGCGTTGGCCGGGCGGAACTCGCCGATCCGGCTGCCTTGCTTGAGGAAGCTCGCCCAGCCATGCGCGGCGTTCCACGCCAGCACCGGGGCGAAGGCCGCCGCCCCGGTCAAAGCGCCGAGCCAAAGCGACGGGCGGATGAGCCAGCGCCGAAGCTCCGGCACGGCGAGCAGCCAGAGCAGGATGGCCGGGGCGAGCAGGGCGGCGGTGTATTTGCTGTCCAGCGCGAGCCCGCCGAACAGCCCGGCGAGGACGAGCCAGGCGCCGCGCCGCGCGCTCAGGAACCGGGCGAGCGCCCAGAGGCAGGCCACCCAGAAGAACAGCAGCGGCGTGTCCGGCGTCATCACAACCGCGCCGACGCCGAACAGCAGCGTGGCGTTCAGCAGCGCGGCCCCGACCAGCCCCGCGCGCCTGCCCGGCAGCAATCGCTCCCCCGCGTCCCACAACAGCAGCGAGCCAAGCGCCGCGCTCAGCGGCCCGAGCAGGCGAACACCGAGCGCGCCCGGCCCGGCGAGCCATGTGCCGGCCCGAATCCACAGGGCGACCATCGGCGGCGCGTCGAGATAGCCGGGCGCGAGGGCGCGCGACCAGACCCAGTAATACGCCTCGTCCGGCGCCAGCGGCGCGTACCGCGCGACCGCCAGCCGCGCCAGGGTCAGGACCGCGAGGAGGGCGAGGGCGGTGGTCCAACCAATGCCATGACGACCCCTCCCCCAACCGCCTCCCGCAAGGGGAGGGGGTTTTACAAGGCGACTCCCCCTCCCCTTGCGGGAGGCGGCCGGGGAGAGGGGGCGGGATCTCATCGCGCCCGCCAAACCAGGGTCGAGGAGACCGCGTAATTCCACACGACCCCGATCACCGCGCCCGTGGCCCCCGAGAGGGTCCAGCCGGTGTTGGACAGGTAAAGCGTGCGGGCGATGCCGATGTTGGCGGCGGCGCCCAAGCCGCAGACCGCCATGAACAGCGCGAGCCCGCGCCAGACCCGCGCGCCGCGCAGGCGATGGTCGCGGTAGGTGATCTGGTTGTTGAGCTGGAAGTTGCAGACCATGGCCGCCACGGTCGCCACTGCCTGGGCGGCGCCGAAGCCGAGCCCGCCCAGGCGAAACGACAGGCTCAGCACGATCAGATGCACAAGCACGCCGAGCGCGCCGACCGTGGCGAAGGCGATGAAGCGCAGCGGCACCGTCCCGCGCAGCAGCTTGTCGAGCAGCAGGGCGAGGAACTGCGCCGCCACCAAGACATCCAGCTTGCTCGTCCCGGCGGCGCGCGGGCGGAAGCGGGCCGGCACCTCGATCACGCGCAGTCCCGTGGGCGCGCTAAGCACGAAGTCGAGCAGTATTTTGAAACCGTGCCCCGTGAGCCGCGGGGCCACCGTCTCGAACAGCCGGCGCCGCACCATGAAGAACCCGCTCATCGGATCGGCCAGCCGGACGGGAAGCAGTCGCTGGGCGATGCGGATTCCCGCAGCGGAGAGGGTGTGGCGGAAGCCGGACGCGAGCCCTGCCGCGTCGCCCCCGGCGACATGGCGGCTGGCGACGACGAGATCGCAGGCGCCCGCGCGCAGCCGCTCCAGCATCTCGGCAAGCCGGGTCTCGTCATGCTGCAAATCGCCGTCCATCACGGCGATGAACGGCGCGGAGGAGGCGAGCGCGCCCTCGATCACCGCCGAGGCCAGCCCGCGCCGGCCGATGCGGCGGATGCAGCGCACCCGCGAATCGGACTGGGCGAGGCGGCGGGCTTCGGCCGCCGTGCCGTCCGGGCTGTTGTCGTCCACGAACAGCACCTCCCAGGCGAGGCCCGCCAGGGCGGCATTCAGCTTCTCGACCAGCGGCGCGACATTCGGCCGCTCATTGTAGCAGGGCACCACGACGGTGAGTTCGGGCGGGACCGGCGTGACGAGTCGAGGGAGGGAGGAGGCGAAGGCAGAGGACATCAAGGAGAGCGATAGCCCACCGTTCCAGCCGGTAAAAGAGTGCCGCACCCCAGCCCCTTGCCCTTTCCCCCGGCTCCTTCCCGCGAGGGGAGGGGAGTAGAGGTTCCCCTCTCCTTGCGGGAGGGGTTAGGGGAGGGGTCGAAGCGATGGAGGGCACGATGCAGCCTCGATCCCATTATCTCGCCCTCGCGGGCCGCGAGATCCACTACGTCGCGTGGGGACGGCGGGACGCGCCGCCGCTCATCATGTGGCACGGTCTCGCCCGCACCGGCCGCGATTTCGACGACATCGCCGCCGCACTCGCCGATGAGTGGCGCGTGCTGTGCCCGGATACGATCGGGCGCGGGCTGTCGTCGTGGAGTCCGGAGCCTGACGCCGAGTACTGCTTCGCCGCCTACGCGGGGCTCGCGGGCGACTTCGCCGACGCGCTCGGCCTCGCGCGCTTCGCCTGGGTGGGCACCTCGATGGGCGGCGCGCTCGGCATCGCCGCCGGGGCGGGCACGCTGAAGGGCCGCATCAGCCGGATGGTGCTGAACGACATCGGCCCGACCCTGCCGCGGGCGGCGTTCGAGCGCATCCGCGCCTATGTCGGCCAGCCGCCTGACTTCGCCTCCATGACCGAGCTGGAAGCCTATTTCCGCACCATCTACCAGCCCTTCGGCGCGCACACCGATGCGCAGTGGCGGCGCATGGCCGAGACCGGGATGCGCCGGCTGCCCAACGGGCGGGTCACGACCCACTACGACCCCGCCATCGTCCGCCAGTTCGAGGCGCACCCCGATGATTTCGAGCAATGGGACGCCTACGACGCCCTAGACTTCCCGACCTTGGTGCTGCGCGGCGAGACCTCCGACCTGCTGTTCCCTGACGTTGCCGCCGACATGGCCCGCCGTGGTCCCCGCGCCAGCGTCGCCGAGATCACGGGCTGCGGCCACGCTCCGGCGCTGAACGTGCCGGACCAGATCGAGACCGTGCGGGCCTTCCTGCGCGCGCCCTGACGCGATAGCCGCGCACGCTCTCGCGCAGGTTCTTGAGCGCCAGCTCGCCCAGATCCTCGAACTGAAGCCCAGGGTCGCGGATCGCGGCGAACACCGGATAGGAGACGAGCACGGTGCCCGGCGCGGCCAGGGCTTCGAGCCGCACGGCGACGTTGACATTGTGCCCGACGACATCGCGGCCCTCCACGATCACGTCGCCCAGGTTGATGCCGACCCGGAACTCCAGCCACCGCGCCCTGCGACGCCGCGCGTTCCAGGTCCGGACCGCGCGCTGGAGTTCCACGCCGAACCAGGCGGCCCGCGCGGCGCTCCCGAACTCGGCGAGGAACCCGTCCCCCGTGCTCTTCACAAACCGCCCCTCGTGGCGGGCCAGGTGCGGCTCGACGATGTGACGAAGGACGGCGCTGAAGCGCGCATGTGTCCCCGTCTCGTCCTCGGCCATGTGGCGCGTGTACTCGACGACATCGGCGGCGAGGATGACCGCCAGCCGCGAAACGGGTCGTGCGGCCTCCGCTAAGTCAGCGGCACGGACCAGCCCGAGGCGGCGTTCGTTGTGGGTGATGCTCTCATGCCGCGCGATCTGCTCGACGCCCT
>DATFDN010000041.1:0-7005 GCA_035252035.1 Acetobacteraceae bacterium
CGAGGCGATCGGCAGGCTGTCCTTCCGCCAGCGCTCCAGCAGCAGGTCGCGGCCCCGCTTCCAGGAGGTCATCATGGCCATCAGCCCGAGCCCAAAAACCAGCGGCACCCAGCCGCCGTCGATGATCTTGAGGGTGTTGGCCGAGAAGAAGGTAAGATCGATCACCAGCAAGGCCCCAAAGATCAGGACCACAACGATGCGCGGCCAGTGGAACTGGCGCCGGAACACGATCGCGGCAAGGGTCGTGTCGCAGATGAAGGTGCCTGTGACCGCGATGCCGTACGCGGAGGCGAGGTTAGCGCTGGTGCGGAAGCCGAACACCAAGACCAGGACGCCTACCGCAAGTGTCAAATTGACCCGGGGGACATAGATCTGGCCTTCCTCCATCGTGCTGGTGTGCCGCACCCTCAGCCTTGGTAGCAGCCCGAGCTGCATGCATTGCCGGGTCATCGAGTAGGCGCCCGAGATGACGGCTTGGCTCGCGATAACCGTTGCCAGCGCGGACAGGGCGACGAGTGGCAGGCGCACCCAATCAGGCCCCGCCAGGAAGAACGGGTTTTCCAAAGCGGTGGGTTCGCGGAGAATGAGCGCCCCTTGCCCGAAGTAGTTCAAGGCCAAGGCAGGAAGAACAAACCATGTCCAGGTCAGCCGGATCGGCTGCCGACCAAAATGCCCCATGTCGAGGTAAAGAGCTTCCGCCCCGGTCACGCACAATACAACGGCACCTAGGACCGCGAATGTTGCCGCCTTGTAGGCGGCGGCAAGATGGACCGCATGGATTGGCGACAATGCCATTAGCACTTGCGGATCCTGTCGAATCTGGTTGACGCCCAACAAAGCAAGGGCAAGGAACCATACTGCCATGACGGGGCCGAACAACCGTCCAATGCTGCCCGTGCCACGGTATTGCACCGTGAACAGCAGCAGGATCACCACGGCGCTGATTGGCAGCACGAAAACCTTTAAATTTGGTGATGAGACTTCCAGTCCCTCGATCGCCGACATTACAGAGATGGCTGGCGTGATGAATCCATCACCAAAGAACAGGCAAGCTCCGGCGATGCCGACAAGCAGGACGAAGCCGCGCATCGCGGGGGTGACGCACACGCGCTGCGCCAGCGCCATCAGCGCGAGCACGCCGCCTTCACCGCGGTTGTCGGCGCGCATGATTAGAACGACATACTTGACCGTGACGATCAGAATCAGCGACCAAAAAATAAGCGACAGGATGCCGAACACCTCGCGGTTGCCCGCTGCGTGATCCGGGAATAAGCCGAGGGCCGCTTTGAAAGCATAGAGCGGGCTAGTACCAATGTCGCCATAGACAACCCCAAGTACGGCCAGCATGGCTCCGAACTGGGGAAGCCCCCTCGAATGATCCGCGGCGGCAGTGGTCACGCCCATGGCAAGCTCTTTCGCAAGAGGGCGGAGCGGCCGCCCGCGCTCGCTCGGGCCATAGGCGCATCGGGCACGCTTAGTGCCCGCGCAAGATTTGCGATAGGAACAGCCGCAGCCGGTCGGTGCGCGGATTCTCGAACAACTCGGCGGGCGGGCCGCTTTCGACGATCTCGCCCTGGTCCATGAAGACGACCCGGTCCGCGACCTGGCGGGCGAAGCCCATTTCGTGCGTCACGCAAACCATCGTCATGCCGGATTCCGCCAGTTCGATCATCACATCCAGCACCTCCTTGATCATCTCGGGGTCGAGCGCGGAGGTCGGCTCGTCGAAGAGCATGATCCGGGGCCTCATGCACAGCGCCCGCGCGATTGCCACGCGCTGCTGCTGTCCGCCAGAGAGCTGGCCTGGGTATTTGTTGGCCTGCTCCGGGATCTTCACCCGGCGCAGGTAGGACATGGCCAGTTCCTCGGCCTCGGCCTTCGGCATCCGGCGCACCCAGATGGGCGCCAGCGTCAGATTTTGAAGGATGGTCAGATGCGGGAACAAGTTGAAGGACTGGAACACCATCCCGACCTCGCGCCGAATTGTCTCCAATGCGCGCACATCGTCGGTCAGCTCCGTGCCGTCCACCACGATGCGGCCCGTCTGATGGGTCTCCAGGCGATTGACGCAGCGGATCATGGTCGATTTGCCGGACCCGGACGGCCCGCAGACGACCACCCGCTCCTTTTCAGCCACGGTCAACGACACGTCCCGCAGGACATGCATGGCGCCGTACCATTTGTTGACCTTGTCGAGCACGATCATCGGTTGGCCGGTCAGGCCCGGCCGGTCGATCGAGGTGGCGTCAGCGGTCTGGCTCATGACAAGTCCCTCAATGGCGGCGGGAGCGGTCAAGTTCGCGCTCTAGTCCCTGGCTGTACCGCGACATCGCGAAGCAGAAGGCGAAGTAGATCACGGCGAGCAGCAGGTACACCTCGTTGCCGAACCCCTGCCAAGGCGGGTCGGCGACCGCGGTGGTTCCCGCCTTCAGCAGGTCGAAGATGCCAACGATCAGGACGAGAGAGGTGTCCTTGAAGAATCCGATGAACGTATTGACCAGGGGCGGAATGACCAGCCGCAACGCCTGCGGCAGGATGATCAGCCGCGTCTTCTGCCAGTAGCGAAGCCCGAGCGCATCGGCCGCCTCGCTCTGGCCCTTGGGCAGCGCCTGCAACCCGGCGCGAACCACCTCGGCCAGGTAGGCGGCGGCGAACAGGATGATCGCGACCTGCGCGGCCAGCAGCTTGTCGAAATCCACGCCCGCCGGCATGAACAGCGGAAACAGCACGGTCGCCATGAACAGCCAGGCGATCAGCGGTGCGCCGCGGATCAGCTCGACATAGACGATGCAGAGCAGGCGCACCGCCGGCATGGCGGTCGAGCGGCGGCCCAGCGCCACCAGCACGGCGAGCGGGAACGCGACTGCCAGGCCCAGTGTGGCGAGGATGAGGGTGAGCGGCAGCCCACCCCATTGATATTGCGGGACGTAGGGAAGCCCGAGCACGCCGCCCCACATCAGCAACGCCACCACGCCCAGGGTGGCAATCCAGATCAGGCCCAACTCGCGCCGCCAGAACCGGCGGTTGGCCGAGACGGCGTAGAGCGCCACGAACAACACGACGCACAGGGCCGGCCGCCATTGCTGGTCGTATGGGTAGAAGGCGAACAGGATGAAGCGGTACTTCTCGGGTACAATCGCCCAGCACGCGCCCACCTCTTGCGCCGCCCGGCACGGCGCGGTGTCCGGCGCCCCATCCGCCGCGTGCGGCACCGAGTACACGGCATGGACGAACGCCCAGCCGATGAAGCCCCACAAGGCGCGGATGATCCCCCAGGCCAGCAGCAGCGTGACCGCTGTGGACCACCAAGAGTTGAAAAGATTGGCGCGTGCCCAGTCGATTGGACGGGTTTGCGCGAGGCCGCGGGTCGAGGCCATGGCCTAGCGCTCCCGCAGCGCCATGCGCTTGTTGTACCAGTTCATGAAGCTGCTGATCGCGAGGCTGAACGTCAGGTAAACCCCCATGATGATGGCCACGCCCTCGATCGCCTGGCCGGTCTGGTTCAGCGTGGTGTCCGCGATCGAGACGATGTCCTGATAACCGATCGCGACCGCGAGCGAGCTGTTCTTGACCAGATTGAGATATTGGCTCGCCATCGGCGGGATGATGACGCGCATGGATTGCGGCAAGACAATGCGGCGCAAGATCACGCCCCGGGACAGGCCGAGCGCGCCGCCCGCTTCCCACTGGCCGCGCGGGATCGCGAGAATGCCGGAGCGTACGATCTCGGCGATATAGGTCGCGGTGTACACCACAAGGCCGATCAGCAGCGCGGCGTATTCCGGGGTGATGGTCAATCCGCCCTGGAAGTTGAACCCGCGCAAGGCCGGAAGGTCGAGGTGGAATGGCGCGCCGAATGCCGCCCATACCCCGATCGGCAGCACCAGCAGGAAGAATAGCGCGGCCGGCCATGTCAGCGGCCGCCGCCCGGTTCGCGCCTGGCGGCGGTCCGCCCAGCGGCTCCAGGCGAAGGTTGCCAGCAGGCCGAAGACGAACGCGGCCAGTGCCAGCCCATGCGCCTGCGCCCAGTCGAGCTGCGGCAGCTTGATGCCGCGATTGGACAGGAACACCCCGGCCACTGGATGGAACGCCTGGCGCGGCCCGGGCAACGCCTGCACGATGCCGTACCAGAAGAACAGTTGCAGCAGCAGGGGGATGTCGCGCACCCCTTCCACGTAAACCGCCGTGATCCGCGACAGTAGCCAGTTGCGCGACAAGCGGCCGATTCCGACCGCGGTGCCGAGCAATGTCGCAAGCAGCACGCCCACGGCCGAGACCTTCAGCGTATTGAGGATGCCGACCGCCAGCGCCCGCCCATAGCTGGATACGGAGGGCGTATAGGCGATCGGCGTCTCCCCGATCGGGATGGAGGCGGGCTGCCAAAGGAAGCCCCAGCCGCCCGCGATGTGCCGCGCCTCAAGGTTGCGGCTGGTGTTGTGGACGAGGTACCAGACCACGAAGCCCACCGTGCCTAGGATCAGCACTTGCCAGATCACGTTGCGCAGCCGTGGGTCCGACCAGCTCAGCCGCACATGCCGGCGCGGCGCCCCCCCGGCGTGGATGCCGGGGAAGCGGGGATCGCTGAGATCCACTTGGGCCATTGGGAGGGTGCCGAACGTCGCCGGGGCGGATCAGCGCAAGGGCGGGGAGTACATCAGTCCGCCATGGCTCCACAGATTGTTCCTGCCGCGCGGAACGCCGAGCGGCGCCATGGTGCGATCCCAGATATCGGCGTAGTTCCCCACCTGCTTGATCATGTTGTAGGCCCACTTGGGATCAAGCCCGAGTTGCTTGCCCAGGTCGCCATCGACGCCCAGAAGCCGGCGGACATCCGGGTTCTGCGAATTCATATGGCTGTCCACGTTTTTCTGGTTAACGCCGTGATCCTCGGCGTCGATCTGCGCGAAGCCCACCCATCTAACGATATCGAACCATTTGTCGTCGCCCTTGCGCACCGACGGGCCGAGCGGTTCCTTGCTGATAAGCTCGGGCAGCAGAATGAAATCGCCGGCGCGGGCGCCCTGCGTGTAGCGGAAGGTGGCGAGGGCCGAGCTGTCCGTTGAGTACACGTCGCAGCGCCCGGACAGGAACGCCTGCTGGATTTGCTGGAGGTCGGCGATCTCGATGGGCGTGAACTTCATGTTGTTGGACCGGAAGTAGTCGGCGACCGCCAGTTCCGTGCTGGTGCCGGGCTGCACGCAGATGGTGGCGCCGTCGAGTTGCTTGGCCGAGGTCACGTTGAGCGCCTTCTTCACCAGGAAGCCGGTGCCGTCATAAAAGTTGATCCCGGTGAACAGCAGGCCGAGCGCCGCCTCGCGCCCCAAGGTCCAGGTGGTCTCGCGGATCAGCACGTCGATGCCGCCCGATTGCAGGGCGGTGAAGCGGTTCTGCGTGTTCAGCGGCACGAACTTCACCTTGTTGGCATCGCCCAGCACGGCGGCCGCGAGGGCGCGGCAGCCCTCGGCGTCGATGCCGACCATCACGCCTTGGCTATTGGGAAGGGAAAAGCCGGGCACATCGCCGCTCACGCCGCAATTCAACTGCCCACGCGCCCTCACCGCGGCGAGCGTTGGCGAACCGGCGGCGGGGGCCGGCGCTGCCTGTTGGGTCGGCTGCTGGGTTGCTTGGGCATGGGCGGCTCCGCTCGCGGCACAGAGCAGACCAGCGAGCAAACCGGCGAAGAGGCCGGGGGCAAATCGAAGCGAAAGCGGCATTACCTGCGTCTCCGGTCCGTGGATGCGACGACCTTCTTACGGCCCGGCCAAGCCCGCGTCGATTCCCCCGCCTTGGCCACCATGCCCTTTCCGAGCGCGTCTTGCCGGATTCGGTGGTGTGGACGCAAATGCGGGCATGTCCACGCCGGCCACCCCGCCCCTGCACCTCGTCAAGCTCGCCGTCGGCGCGCGCGATGTGCCACATCTGCGCGCGTTCCAGGCCGAGCGGGCGCTTCGCGAGCCGCCCCTGCGCCACCGAACGCGCAACATGCCCCGCCGCGCGGCCGAGATCCTGGCTGGCGGGTCGATGTACTGGGTGATCGGCGGGGCCATCGTTGTGCGCCAGCGCATCCTCGACTTGGTGGCGGACCGCTGGGACGACGGCTCGCACTGCGCGGGCGTGGTCCTCCATCCCACGCTGATCCCAGTCCGGGCACGCTCGATGAAACCTTTCCAGGGTTGGCGCTACTTGCAGGAGGCGGACGCCCCGGCGGATCTCACGACCGGCCCTGTCCCTGGCGCGTCCGATCTGCCAGAGAGGCTACGCCACGACCTGGAGGCGCTTTGCCTATTGTGACATCGATGCAACGACGTGATTTTTGCGCACGGAACTCTTGCCCGACTCCGCAACGGAACGGCATACTTGCCTTGGAAGATCGGGCGTGACCCATGGTTCTAAGCCCGACGACCACCTGCCGCCACCGCTCGACTGGAGCCCTCCTTCCATGACGTTCCGCAAGTCGCTGTTCGCCGCGATCGGGTTGCTTCTGCCTGTCGCTGCCCTGACCGTTTCGCCGGCCTCGGCGCAGTCGCACACGCCGAAGAAGCACGTGCATCACATCCACAAGCACCTTCACCACGCCAAGCTGTCCGCGACGCCCGCCGCTGAGAAGCCGGCGAGCTAGAGTTGTTTCACTCAGGCTGAAACTCACCGCCGACCCCTCCCCCTCCCGCAAGGGGAGGGGGAATCACACTGCGAGCCCCTCCCCTTGCGGAGGGGTGGGGAGGGGAGAAACGGCGCGGCAACCCGCCTTCTCTACAACATCGCCAGCCCCTGCCGCCGCCGAGGCGGCGGGAACTCCGCGTCGATCAGCGCCAGATCCTCTGGGGTCAATGTGATCGCTCCCGCCCCCGCATTCTCCCGAACATGCTCCGGCGCGACGGCCTTCGGGATTGAAATGACATTCGGATGGCGCAACCCCCAGGCAATCGCGATCTGGGCCGGCGTCGCGTTATGCCGCTCGGCAACCGACCGCAAGGCGCGGGAACGGAGCAGGCCGCCCTGCCCGAG
>DATFDN010000042.1:0-4954 GCA_035252035.1 Acetobacteraceae bacterium
CGCGCGTACTGGCCCTGGGCGAGGGAGCGGAACGCGATCACGCAATCGGCCATCCCGGTCGCGACCGCCGCCGCCGCATTGGCGACCGAGCCGCACACCCCGCCGCCTCCGCCGCCCCAGAACATGTTGGAGAAGCGGAACTCCTTGCAGCCGAGCGCCGCGGCGAGGCGGCCGGCGTCGCTCCGGTCGTTGCCGTAGGAGGCGAAGCCGTCCACGTCATGCGGGCTGATCCCGGCGTCCTTGCAGGCCGCGACCACGGCCATCAGCGCCAGCTTGAACTCGGGGTCGGGTGATTGCCCGTGCTTGTAGTACGGCGTCTCGCCGATCCCGACGATAGCGGCCTTGCCGCGTAGGGTGCGTTCGCTCATCGCCCGCCCGCCTGTTTGTTGAACGGCTGGTCCTTGTCCACCCGCACGTCGCCAGGCAAGCCCAGCACGCGCTCGGCAATGATGTTGCGCAGGATCTCGTCGCTCCCCCCGGCGATGCGCATTCCCGGAGACGACAGCAGCGCATCCTGGAACAGGGCGTGCATCGGCGCGAGATCCGGGTCCGTCACGCCGCCCGACATGCCGAGCAGGTCCATGCCGAACGAAGCGACGCCCTGCTGCATGGAGGCGGTCACGAGCTTGGCGATGGAATTCTCCGGTCCCGGCGTCTGCCCTCGCGAGAGGGCGGTCATGATCCGGAAGCGCGTATTCTTGAGGCCCGCGCCTTGGGCGTACCATTCGGCGACACGCTCACGCACCGCGCGGTCCTGGGTGGCAGGGCGGCCGTCCTCCAACGCCACGGCACGCGCCAGCTCCAGAAGGTCGAACGCGTCCGGCCGGCGCGTCTCGCCCGCCGCCAGGCGCTCGTTCATCAAAGTGGTGATCGCGACTTTCCAGCCCTGGCCCACGGCGCCGAGGCGCTGCGCATCGGGAACGCGGAGATCCGTGAAGAACACCTCGTTGAAGTTCGAGGCGCCGGACATCTGGTGGATCGGCCGGATCTCGATTCCCGGCGATTTCATGTCGATAAAGAACGCGGTGAGGCCGGCGTGCTTCGGCACGGTGGGGTCGGTGCGCGTCAGCAGCAGCCCGTAATCGGAATAGTGCGCGCCCGAGGTCCAGATCTTCTGGCCGTTGATGACCCATTCATCGCCCTGCCTCTCGGCGCGGGTGCGCAGGCCCGCGACATCCGACCCGGCGGCGGGCTCGGAGAACAACTGGCACCAGATCTCCTCGCCGCGCACGGCGGGCCGCACGTAGCGGTCCAATTGCTCTGGCTTGGCGTAGGCGATCATGGTGGGGACGCACATGCCGAGGCCGATCAGGAAGATGTTCTGCGGAACCTCGTACTTCGCCTCCTCCTGGTTCCAGATGACCTGCTGCATTGGTGTGCCGCCGCGCCCACCCCATTGCGTGGGCCAGGTGATGCAGGCGAAGCCGGCGTCGGCCTTCTTGGCTTGCCACGCCTTGGCCGCCGCGATGTCGGCGTCGGTGGTGTCGCCGTAGCGGCTGACCCGCGCGCGAGCGTCCTTGCGGCGGGCGTTGGTGTCGAGGAAGGCGCGCGCCTCGGCACGGAACGCGGCTTCCTCTTGGGTGTCCTCGAAATCCATGTGCGTCTCCTCGAATGCCCTCACCCCGACCCTCTCCCTCCCGCAAGCGGGAGAGGGGGCGTGGTGGGTCGCGTCCGTTCATCCAACGCCCCCTCTCCCTTTGGGAGTGGATTGGGGTGAGTGGGCTGCCTACGCCGCGTTGCGCGTCTCTAGCTCGCTCACCACCCGATCCTTCCAATACCGCGCGCTGCCGAGCGACAGGTCGAGCAGCTTGGCGCGGCGATAGAACAGGTGGCAATCCATCTCCCAGGTGAAGCCGATGCCGCCATGCACCTGGATGTTTTCCTTCGCGGCGAGGAAGCACGCTTCGGTGGCCGAGACGCGCGCGGTGGCCGCCGCCAGCGGCAGCTCGGCGGCGCCCGCCGAGAGCGCCCAGGCGCCGTAATAGGCGTTCGAGCGGGCCAGCTCAGTCGCCACGTACACATCCGCCAGCTTGTGCTTGATCGCCTGGAACGAGCCAATTGGGCGGCCGAAGGCGTGGCGCTCCTTCGCGTACTGGGTCGCCATCTCCAGGCAGGCGGAAGCGATGCCCACCTGCTCGAACGCGACCAGCACGGCGGCGCGGTCCAGCACGGCGCGCATGATTTCGTCCCCTTGTCCCGGCGGGCCGAGCGGGGCCGCCGGTGCGTCCTCAAGCGTCAGGCGGGCGTGATCGCGCGTCGGATCGATGGTCTCGATGGGCGCGCGGGTCACGCCGGGGCCGGTCAGGTCGAGCAGGAACAGCGATATGCCCGGCGCCTCGCGCGCGGCGATGACGGCGAGCGCGGCGATGCCGCCATCCGGCACCGGCCAGGCCGTGCCATTGATCCGCCCGCCCCGCGCCTCCGCCTGCACGCGGGCGGCACCGGGCTCTCCGGGACCGGCGCCGAGTGCCACGGTCGCGATCAGTTCCCCGCGCGCGATGCGGGGCAGGAGGTCGCGCTTCTGCGCCTCTGACCCGGTCGCCTGGACCGCCTCGGCCGCGAGGCACACGGTCGAGGTGAATGGCACCGGCGCCAACGTCCGGCCAAGCTCCTCGGCCAGCACACAAAGCGCCTCGTGGCCGAGGCCAGCGCCCTCGTACTCCTCGGGAATGGCAGCGCCGAGCCAGCCCATGCCGGCCATCTCTTGCCAAAGCGCGCGCAGGAATGGCGCCTTGCCCTCCAGCACCTGGCGGACGTGCTTGGTTGTGCATCGCTCGGCCAGGAAGCGCCGCGCCTGGTCGCGCAGCAACCGGCTGTCCTCGCTGAATTCAAAGTTCATCCTCACCCTCCCGCTTGGCGCGATCCTAGAGGCGACCGATACTGGCGGGCAAATCGAGGGAGCGGCCATGTATATCGGGGACTTCGCGCGCACGCGGCCTAACCATCCGGCGGTGATCCACACCGGCACCGGCGAGGCACTGAGCTATCGCGAACTCGATGAACGTTCGAACCGCCTGGCGCGGCTGCTGCACGCGGAGGGGCTGCGGCGCGGCGACACCATCGCGCTGTTCATGGAGAACAACCTCCGTTACCTGGAGGTCGCCTGGGCCGCGCTGCGCTCGGGCCTCTATATAACGGCGGTCAACCGCTATCTCACCGCCGAAGAGGCGGCCTACATCATCGACGACTGCGATGCTGGCGTGCTGGTTTCATCCAGGGCGATGGCCAATGTTGCCGCCGAGCTTCCCGCGCGTCTGCCGCGCTGCCGGCGGTTTCTGATGACGGACGGCCCGATCGCCGGTTGGGAGTCCTATGAACAAGCAATCACCGCGTTCGAGCCGGCGCCACTTGAACAGGAGTGGGCCGGCGAGCTGATGCTGTACAGCTCCGGCACCACCGGACGACCGAAGGGGGTGAAACGCCCCTTGCGCGACGCGCCCCCGGGCGACAATCCGATCGCCGCGATGATCGGTGATTACGGGTTCGGGGAGGATACTCTCTATCTGTCGCCGGCGCCGATGTACCACGCGGCTCCGCTCGCCTACTCGCTGCTGATGCAGCGCTGCGGCGGGACGGTTCTGATGATGCCGCGCTTCGATGCCCTTGAGGCGCTAGCACTCATCGAGCGGTACCGCGTGACGCACGCCCAGTTCGTTCCGACGATGTTCGTGCGGATGCTCAAGCTCGATCCGGCGGAGCGCGCGCGCTTCGACCTTTCCAGCCTGCGCTGCGCGATCCACGCCGCCGCACCGTGCCCGGTGGAGGTGAAGCGCGCAATGATCGACTGGTGGGGGCCGATCATCCACGAGTACTACGGCGGCACGGAGGGGAATGGCCGGACCGTGATCACCTCCGCCGAGTGGCTGGAACGCCCCGGCTCCGTCGGCCGCGCCCGCCTCGGCACGCTGCGCATCTGCGACGAGACCGGCGCCGAGGTGCCGCCTGGCACGCCGGGGCTGGTCTATTTCGAGCGCGAGGCGCTGCCCTTCGCCTACCACAAGGACGAGGCGCGCACCCGCGCCGCGCAGCATCCCGCGCACCCGACCTGGACTGGACGACGCTGGGCGACGTTGGGTATGTGGACGAGGACGGCTATTTGTTCCTGACCGACCGTAAGGCGTTCATGATCATCTCCGGCGGGGTGAACATCTATCCGCAGGAGATCGAGGATGTGCTCATCGCCCATCCCAAGGTGCGCGACGTGGCGGTGTTCGGGCTACCCGACGCGGAGATGGGCGAGCGGGTCGTCGCGGTGGTCGAGCCGATGGAGGGCGCGACGCCCGGCGCGGCGCTGGCGGGCGAGCTGCTGGACCACGCGGCGCGGCACCTCGCGCGGTACAAGCTGCCGAAGACCATCGACTTCACGGCGGCGCTGCCGCGCCTGCCGACGGGGAAGCTGTACAAGAAGGCGTTGCGGGAGGAGTACTTGGCGCGGCTGGGAGCGGGCTGACGGGCCACCCCTCCCCCTGGCCCCCTCCCGCAAGGGGAGGGGGAGTGCGCAGCCGGCGATGGCGTGCCATCCTCCCAAGAGCGACCCCCATCCCGCCATGGAGACCCCATGACCGTATATAGCCGCACCGCGCGCGAGGCCGCGCTGATCGAGACCGCGCGGCGCGTTCTTCCCGCCGGCAGCTTCGGCAACGTGCCGTTCGATATGGTGATCGCCGAGGGCCGGGGGGGGCGTGTGTGGGACGCCAGCGGCAACGAGTATGTTGACCTCCTGCTCGGCTCCGGGCCGATGTTCGTCGGCCACGCCCATCCCGAAGTGACCGAGGTGGTCCGCGAGCAGCTCGGGCGCGGCACCACCTTCTTTGCCAACAGCGAGCCGGGGATTCGCCTCGCCGAGGCGATCGTGGAGGCGGTGCCGTGCGCGGAGATGGTGCGGTTCGTCAGCTCCGGCACCGAGGCCGACGCCTACGCGATGCGCCTCGCGCGCGCCTTCCGGGGCCGCGAC